>NZ_JBXVPZ010000115.1:0-23143 GCF_057961495.1 Streptomyces sp. P5F9
CCCCGGGAGCCCCCGCCCGCCGGCGCGAGCCGCCCGCACAGCCGCGCCCAGACCTCGGCGACCTGCGCCTCGTCGTACTGCCGCAGGACGTTCGCCGCGCGGATCAGCGACGGCCGTGCCGGTACCGGGATCTCGAACCCGCCGTGCCGGAAGGCGAGCCCCTCCCGCTCGTACGGTTTCGCCGCCGCGACCCGCGCCGGTTCGATCTCGACACCGACCACGCGCGCGTGCGGGGCGACGGTACGGAGGCGCGCCAGCAGTTCTACGGCCGTCCAGGGTGCGGCGCCGTAGCCCAGGTCGACGGCGACGGGATCGACGGCCCGCCGCAGCTCGGCGCCGTGCGTCGCCGCGATCCAGCGGTCCATGCGGCGCAGCCGGTTGGGGTTGGTCGTGCCGCGCGTCACCGTTCCCACGGGGCGGGGGGTCGTCGCGCGGGCTGTCATACGTACGAGGGTAGGCGGCACGGGACGAGGGGCGCCGCACGGGCACCGGCCGGCATCGTCGTTGCCCGTCCCGTTGTCAGTGCCGCCTGGCAGGATCGGAGATCAAGTCGACCGAGGGTGAGGCGGGACCGATGAAGGTGCTTGTCAGCGGCGAAGTGCAGGTCGACTACGGCCAGATATTCGTGGAGAGCGGTGAGGACGTCTGCGACCTGCACGATGCCTTCGCCGGGCAGGAAGGCGTCGGGCTCTGCGGGGGCGGGCAGGCGGGGATGCTGTTGCTTCTGACCGGGCTGCGCATCGGCGGGGTCGGCTTCACCGCCGAACTGCACGACAGCCGGCCCGAGCCGGACGAGACGTGGGAGGAGATCGTCGAGGTCCCGTTCCGGCCGGTGTCGGAGGAGACGGTGCTGCGGCAGTGGAACGGGAAGAACCGGTGGGAGCTGGGCCTGGAGGAGCGTGACTACCGCGTGCGGTACTCCGCCATCGGCATGGACGCGGGCCGCGGCAAGGACGTCCGGGAGGACGACGAGCCGCCGACCGACGACCGGTACCTGCTCCAGATATGGCCCGCCGCGCCCGAACCGGCCCGGCTGCTCAAGCAGACCGGCCGCACGGCCGCGAACTGGCACGCCTTCGCGACGTCGCCGGTGGGCTGACGGCCTGAACGGACACGGCCACGAACACGGCCGACGTGGGGCGAGCACCCGGCACGCCCCACCCGCAACGCACCCTCGCCTCGAACGGTTGAGCGACCCCCGGCAATGGCTGGGTAAAATCCCCATGCGCCGGAATGAGACTCCCGCCCGCTGACGTTGCACAGCCTTGGAGGGAACCGCACGCCCTCCCTCAGGCATGCCCGCAGCGAGGAGGAACGCCACGTGAGCCAGTACGGCAGCAGGCTCGGACGGCGATCCGCGGCCTCGTCCGCCCGGCTCCGGCTGCACCGCAAACCCCGCCGTGTCGCCATGCTCTCCGTGCACACCTCACCGCTGCACCAGCCCGGCACCGGCGACGCCGGCGGCATGAACGTCTACATCGTGGAGCTCGCACAGCGCCTCGCCGCGATCAACATCGAGGTCGAGATCTTCACGCGCGCCACCACGGCCGCCCTCCCCCCGACCGTCGAGCTCGCGCCCGGCGTGCTCGTCCGGCACGTCGACGCGGGCCCGTACGACGGTCTCGCCAAGGAGGAACTCCCCGCCCAGCTCTGCGCGTTCACGCACGGAGTGATGCAGGCGTGGGCCGGCCACCGCCCCGGGTACTACGACCTCGTCCACTCGCACTACTGGCTCTCCGGCCACGTCGGCTGGCTCGCCGCCCAGCGCTGGGGCGTCCCCCTCGTGCACGCCATGCACACCATGGCCAAGGTCAAGAACGCCAGCCTGGCCGACGGCGACACCCCCGAACCCGCCGCCCGCGTCATCGGCGAGACCCAGATCGTCGCCGCCGCCGACCGCCTCATCGCCAACACGGCGGAGGAGGCCGACGAACTCGTACGGCACTACGCGGCCGACCCCGCCAAGGTCGCCGTGGTGCACCCCGGCGTGAACCTCGACCGCTTCCGCCCGGCGGACGGCCGCGCGGCGGCCCGCGCCCGCCTCGGCCTCCCGCAGGACGCCCTGATCCCGCTCTTCGCGGGCCGCATCCAGCCCCTGAAGGCGCCGGACGTCCTGCTGCGCGCGGTCGCCGTGCTCCTCGACGAGCGCCCCGAGCTGCGCTCGAACATCGTCGTACCCGTCGTCGGCGGCCCCAGCGGCAGCGGCCTCGCCAAGCCCGAGGGCCTGCAGAAACTGGCCTCACGGCTCGGCATCGCGGACGTCGTACGGTTCCGCCCGCCGGTCGGGCAGGAGCAGCTCGCGGACTGGTTCCGGGCCGCGTCCGTGCTGGTCATGCCGTCGTACAGCGAGTCCTTCGGGCTGGTCGCCATAGAGGCGCAGGCGGCCGGTACGCCGGTGCTCGCGGCCTCGGTCGGCGGCCTCCCGGTCGCCGTGCGCGACGGCGAGACCGGCTTCCTCGTCCAGGGCCACGACCCCGCCGACTACGCGCGCGTGCTGCGCACCCTCGCCGACGACCCGCACCTCGCGCCCCGCATGGGCGAGGCCGCCGCCCGGCACGCCCAGTGCTTCGGCTGGGACACCGCGGCCGCCGCCACGGCGGACGTCTACACGGCCGCGGCGCAGGCCCACCGCCGTCACGTACGCTCGCACCATGGGTGAGGCAGCAGCGGACCAGGAGCGGGCGGCGCAGGTCATCGAGGGTTTCCTCAAGGGCGCCGAACTCGACTGGGAGAGCCCGGAGTCGGGCACGTTCGTGGTCAAACTCCCCGGCACCCGCAAGCTGTCGACGACTCTCTCCCTCCTCGTCGGCCGCCACTCCCTCTCGCTCAACGCCTTCGTCATCCGCCACCCCGACGAGAACGAGACCGGCGTCCACCGCTGGCTCCTGGAGCGCAACCTCAAGCTGTACGGCGTGAGTTACGCGGTCGATCAGCTCGGTGACGTGTACGTCACCGGCCGGCTGCCGCTGTCCGCCGTCACCGAGGCCGAGATCGACCGCCTCCTCGGCCAGGTCCTGGAGGCCGCCGACGGCAGCTTCAACACCCTCCTGGAACTGGGATTCGCCTCCGCGATCCGCAAGGAGTACGCGTGGCGGGTGTCGCGGGGAGAGTCCACGCGGAATCTGGACGCGTTCACGCATCTGACCCAGCGGCCGACCAGCTGATCTTGTTCCAACCCCTTTCGTGGTGCCCGGGGGCCGTGGCATGCTCGCCGCCAGCACATTTCTGAACGTCGTTCACATCCATGAAGAGCCGCGTGGGAGGACGTACGTACATGAGCCACACCCGTCTCACCAGACGAACCCTGCTCGGAAGCACGCTGGCCTTGGCGGTGCCTCTGCCGAAACAGGGATCCGGGAGTTCCGGGAGCTCCGGGGGCTCCTCGGGCTCCGGGGGTGAAGTGCCGTCCCTCTGGCGGGAGTTCACCCGCACCCCCTTCACCCACCCGCAGATCCCGTACATCGGCAGGGCGGGCTGCCGCACCCGGCGCAGGGGAGGCCACTCGCTCGTCCTCGACGTCCGTGGATACGGCGCCGTAGCGGACGGCACGACCGACTCCGCCCCCGCGATCAACCGTGCCATCGCCGCTGCCGGCAGGGCCGGCGGTGGCACGGTGCTCGTCCCGCCCGGCACCTTCCGCATCGACGACGTGATCCGCGTCGGTCACTCCGGGGTCGTCCTGCGGGGCGCCGGCAGCGACCGTACGAAGCTCTACGCGACGAGGAACCTGACGGAGCTGATCGGTGTCTACGGCTCCCGTTACGGCGGCGACAAGTCGTCCTGGTCCTGGGCGGGCGGCCTCATCTGGCTTGCCCCGACGGCACGTTGGGACTCCCTGGTCGCCGCGATCAGGGCGAAGGCCTGGCCCTTCGAGGGCTGGACCGGCAACAGGCGTGACGAATGGCGGCAGTTGACGACGATCGAGCCCGCGCGGCAGGGCGCGTGCACGGTGACGGTGGCGGACGCCTCACAACTGAGGCCGGGCGAACTGGTGTTGCTCCGCCTCGCCGACGACACCGCCCACACCCTCCTCCAGCACATGGCGGGCGGCGGCCCCGGCCCCGAGGCGTACTACTGGGACGACAAGACGAAGCTGCTGTCGTACGTCCCCTACGAGTGGCCCGTCCGCATCGCGCACGTCCACGGCCGCAAGGTGACTCTCGAACGCCCGCTGCCCCTCGACATCCGCCCCGAGTGGAACCCTCAATTCACCACCCACGTAGAGGAGTTGACGGGCGCGGGAGTGGAAGGCCTGACCCTGGAGGCGATGGAGACCCCACAACAACCGCACCTCCTCGACAAGGGCTACAACGGCGTCGTCCTGCAATGCGCCTACGACTGCTGGCTCGACGATGTGACGGTCCGTCATGTGGACAACGGCTTCGGCCTGGTGGCGGCGTCGGCGTGCACGCTGCGCGGTACGACAGTGGCGGGCCGCGGTTCCCACCACCCCTACTTCTGCCGCGAGGGCTCGCACGACAACCTCGTCGAGGACTTCACGATCGAGGAGCGCACGGTCCCGGCCCCGGCAAACACCCAGCTCCACGGCATCAACGTCGAGGGCCTGTCGTCGTGCAACGTCTGGTCGCGCGGCGACATGCGCATGGGCACCTTCGACAACCACCGCGGCCTGCCCTTCGCCGACGTACGCACCGACATCACGGTGAACAACGACGGCCGCCACGGCGGCGACGCGAGCGCCGGTCCGCTCTTCGGCGCCCGCTTCACCCACTGGAACATCCGCGTCACGAACGGCCGCGCGGGCCTGATGAAGATCGACCAACTGGCCCCGTACAGCGCGACGGTGGGCCTGAACACGGTCACCGAGTTCGACCAGATCGACGTCCCCGACTTCACCGGAGATCTGCACGCACGGCTGGAGCTCTACGGCACGACGGGTGTCGTACGGCCGCGGAACCTGTACGAGGCGCAGCGGGAGCTGTGACTCAGGTCTGTCGCAGGACGTCGTAGCCGATGAAGTCGAACATGCGGGCTCCGGTGGGGAGTTGGCGGGGTTCGCCGGTGAAACGGTGGGCGCCGACGGACTGGGGGATCGAGGGGTCCGACACCCACAGGCGCTCGAAGCCGCGCTCCTCCAACCAGGCGCAGACCTGGGGGACGAGGTCGGGAGCGATGTCGCGGCTGCGTGTCCACACCAGCGTGCCGCCCGTCCGGCACAGCGCGGTGCAGTGGTCGAGGACGCGTTCGACGTCAGCGTCGGAGATGTTGCCGAGGAGGCCGCACACCAAGACGAGGTCGGCGGGGGCGAGTTCGGCGTAATGATCTGTCGACGAGGCGTCTCCGGCGAGGACTTCGACGCCGGGGAGGCCTGCGGCACGGGCCGCCCGTCTCGCGACGTCGACGTTCCGCTCGTCCAACTCGACGAGCCGGGCGCGGACTTCGGGCCCCCGGGGGTGGTCGGCCAGTACGCCGATCAGGTCGCGGCCCTGCCCGGCGCAGAGGCTGATCGCGGTGAGCGGGCCCGGCGCGGCGGTGTCGAGGGCGAGACGGAGGCGTTCCTGGATGAGGGCCAGGCGGCGGCTGAGGTAGGAGTCGGGGGAGTCGTAGGCGTCGTGCCACTCGTGCCAGTCCATCCGCGGAATCTAGCTGGGGGTTTGATGCCTGTCGCGTGAATAACGCCCCGGCGTGACCCCCACCAACTTCCGGAAATGGCGCGTGAGATGGGACTGGTCGTAGAACCCGGTCACCGTCGCCACCTCGCCCGGCGGACGGCCGTCGAGGAGGAGCCGGCGGGCGCGGTCGACGCGGCGGGACATCAGGTACTGGTGCGGTGCGATGCCGTACGCACCGCTGAACGCCCGTACCAGATGGGCGGGATGGGCGTGCACGAGCCGGGCGGCCGCGTCGAGGGTGATGCCTTCGGTGACGTGCTCGTCGAGGAGTTCGCGGAGGTCGCGGGCGAGCATGGGGGCCAAGGTGATGGGGGTGCTGGACGGCCGTAGGTGGGCGTGCAGCCGTTCGGCGATGAGCGTGAGCCGGCTCTCCGCCTCCAGTTCGTCGCCGGGGTGGTCGAGCGCGGTGTGCAACTGGCCCACGCGCAGCCGGAGTTCGGGATCACGGAGGTCCGGCTGATCGACGGCGGAACCGATGAGGGTGTCCGGGAGGTGCGTACCGTCGAGATAGAGGACGCGCTTGCGGAAGCCGTGCGGAGTGGCGGGGGAGCCGTTGTGCGGGACGTGCGGCGGCAGCAGCGACACCGTGTCGTGCGGGGTGCCGTGCTCGTGCCGGTCGAGGTCGTACCGTACGGCTCCGTCGTCCACGATCAGCAGCGTCCACGCGTCGTGCACGTGCATCGGGTACGCGTACTCGGTGAAGTGGGCGTGGAAGACCTCGACGACACCGGGGATGCGGGGCCGCCACGCGGAGACTTCCCGCTGGGGGCGCTGCGGGGCCATGCAAAGAACGTACAAGACGGGGGCGCGGGGCGGTCGGCAGTCTCGATGTATGAGCACTGACATCACTGCTGAACCGGTCCGCTTCGACACCAAGATCGCCGTCCTGCTGCGGGACGACCTTGAGCCCTGGCAGCGGCTGAACGTCACGTCTTTCCTGGTCAGCGGCCTGGGATCACAGGTTCCCGAGGTGATCGGGGAGCCGTACGAGGACGCCGACGGGGTGGGGTATCTGCCGATGTTCCGGCAGCCGGTGATGGTCTTCGAGGCCACGAAGGAGGTCCTGGTGGCGGCGCACGGGCGGGCACTGTCCCGCGCCCTGCCGCGCGCCATCTTCACGTCGGACCTCTTCACCACCGGCAACGACCGGGACAACCGGGCGGCGGTACGGGCCGTCGCCACGGCCGAGCTGGATGTGGTGGGGCTGGCTGTGTACGGGCCTCGGAACGGGGTGGACAAGGTGGTGAAGGGTGCGCGGATGCACCCATGACGCCATCCATGACCGAATCTGCACAGGGTGTACGCAACCGTGGGGCTGGCGGGGCCCGTTGGGGGCGGAGTTGTCCGGTTCGAACCGTCACCCCACTGTCTGTCAGCCCGCTGTGCGCTGCCGCGTGTAGAGAATCCGGACCCAACTCGTGTGCGCACTCGCACGATTCGGCCGTCTCCGCACTCAACTGCCCTGCCGGGAACGGGTCCGGACTGGATGCCCCGCACGTCGCGTGGTTTGATCCTGCGCATCGCGGCCCGCAGTCTGTCCCCCCAGCGGGACCGCATCCCCATGTGGACCACCATGCGAAGGGCAGTCTCCCCATGAACTCCGCTCCCCAGGTTCAGACCGTCGAGATATCCGACGCCGAGCTCGACACCGTCTCCGGCGGCGTGAGCCCGCAGATCAGCGTCACCCTGGGCTCGACGACCCTCAGCAGCGCGGACCTCCTCGCCGAGGTCGACTCCGTCAAGGCGACCGCCCTGGGCACCCTCGGCGGCACCCTCGCCGCGCTCCCCCACAACGTCGGCGTGAACGTCGGCTACTGACCGACGCCCATCGGCGGTCATCGCCGGTCACCACGACGAGCCCCCTACCGGCAGAAGAAGTGCGGGTGGGGGGCTCGTCGTTGGCGGTGACGGCACAGCCGTGTCGTCGGAGGGCCGTCAGGCCGCGCTGACCTCCGGCTTCGCGGTGGCGGGGGCCGGGACGGTCGCCGGTCCGCTCGCCGGAAGCCCCCGCATCAGCGCTCCGTACCCCACCGCGGCCCCCGTCCCCACGACCGCGCACATCCCCCACAGCCACTCCGCGCCGAACCGGTCGATGACGAAACCGGACATCAGCGGGGCGACGAGCGCGGCGACCGCCCAGGACAGGGTGTACATGCCCTGGTAGCGGCCGCGGCCCCGGAGCGGGGAGAGGCGGACGACGAGGCCCGTCTGGGTCGGGGCGTTGATCATCTCGCCCAGGGTCCACACGCACACCGTGAGGGCGAAGACGCCGACCGAGCCGGCGAACGCGGTGAGCCCGAAACCGTAGCCCGCGAGGATCGAGGAGACGAGCAACAGGCGCTTGGCGTCGCGGTGTTCGATGAGCCGGGTGACCGGGATCTGGAGGGCGACGATGAGGAAGCCGTTCACGGCGATCGCCGTGCCGTAGTCGGCGGGCGTGAAGCCGGCCTCGCCCATCGCGACCGGCAGGCCGACCGAACCCTGCTGGAAGACGAGCGCGACGAGGAAGGACAGTCCTACGACGCTCATGAACCGCCGGTCGCGCAGAACCGTCCCGAGGCCGACCGGGGGTTCCTTGCCGTCGACGGCGGTCGCCGGGGCGGTGGGCCGGGACTCGGGCAGCCGTAGGAACACGACGACCGCGCAGACCGCCGTCATCCCCGCCTCCAGCAGGAACCCGGCGCGGTAGCTGACCTCGGCGATGAAGCCGGCGGCCATGGAGGAGACGGCGAAGCCGAGGTTGATGGCCCAGTAGTTGAGCGAGAACGCGCGGACGCGGTCCTCGGGGCGCACGATGTCGGCCATCATCGCCTGCACCGCCGGGCGGGACGCGTTGCTCGCCGCCCCGACGAGGCACGCTACGGCGGCGATGGCGACGGGGTCGTGCATGAACCCGAGGAGCGCCACGGACGCGGCGGTCGACGACTGCGCGATGAGGAGGGTGGGGCGCCGTCCGATGCGGTCGGTCAGCACGCCCGAGGCGATGGAGGAGACGACCCCGCCGAGGCCGTAGAGGGAGGCGACGAGGCCGGCGTAGGTCGCGGAGTAGCCGCGGTCGAGGGTCAGGTACAGAGCCATGAACGTCGACACGAACGCCCCGAGCCGGTTCACGAGGGTGCTGGTCCACAGCCACCAGAACTCGCGGGGCAGACCGGAGACGGTTTCCCGGGCGGCACGTCTCAGGGCGGCGAGTGACATGGATCGTTCCCCCACGGTCGGACGGGTGTGTAAGTGGCTCCTGTACGGCTCACACCTTACGAAGGGGGCGCTCCGGAGGACCACTCGATTAACAGAAGCCGTCAACTGTGGGGCTGGGAGGCGGGCGCCAGACGGTGGCCCGAATGCGTGGATTACGCTCTGAGGCATGGCCGACGCACCGTACAAGCTGATCCTCCTCCGCCACGGCGAGAGCGAGTGGAACGCGAAGAACCTGTTCACCGGCTGGGTGGACGTCAACCTGAACGAGAAGGGCGAGAAGGAGGCGGTCCGCGGCGGTGAGCTGCTCAAGGACGCCGGCCTGCTCCCCGACGTGGTCCACACGTCCCTCCAGAAGCGCGCGATCCGCACGGCGCAGCTGTCGCTGGAGGCCGCGGACCGCCACTGGATCCCGGTCCACCGCAGCTGGCGCCTGAACGAGCGCCACTACGGCGCCCTCCAGGGCAAGGACAAGGCCCAGACCCTCGCGGAGTTCGGCGAGGAGCAGTTCATGCTCTGGCGCCGTTCCTACGACACCCCGCCCCCGCCCCTTGAGGACGGCACGGAGTTCTCCCAGTCGGACGACCCGCGCTACGCGACGATCCCCCCGGAGCTGCGCCCCCGCACGGAGTGCCTGAAGGACGTCGTCGTCCGCATGCTCCCGTACTGGTACGACGGCATCGTCCCCGACCTCCTCGCGGGCCGCACGGTCCTGGTCGCCGCCCACGGCAACTCCCTCCGCGCCCTGGTCAAGCACCTCGACGGCATCTCCGACGCCGACATCGCGGGCCTGAACATCCCGACGGGCATCCCCCTGGCATACGAACTGGACGCGTCCTTCAAGCCGGTCAAGCCGGGCGGGACGTACCTCGACCCGGCGGCGGCCGCGGCCGCGATCGAGGCGGTCAAGAACCAGGGCAAGAAGAAGTAGCTCCCGCGATCACGCCTCCGACCTGCGCACACGGCGCGGATCGGGGGCGTTTTCATGACCGGGTCCGATCAGCCGTGGCGCGTCTGGAGGCTTCGTGGAAGCTGCACGCCGCATGCGCGGCGGCATTTTCACGGCTCGGCCCGGCTCGTCTCGGTCCCCTCCGCAGCCCGCGCAGGGAAGAGCGCCAGACCTACCTGTCCCGGGCCGTCGTCACCCCGTGTCTCCGCCCGCGCTCCCGCCTCGCGGAGCGCCGCGACCGCCGTCTCGGCGTACTCGGGGCGGTCGGTCACCATCGCCTTTCTCCGCCGGGATTCACAGCGTCAGCTTCCCAACCCGCATACCCCCACGGCACCATGGCACCGCAGGAACTCAGGGGGAGCCATGGGGAACAAAGAGACCGAACAGGCCGCGATCACACACGTGTTGGCCTTGGAACGGGCCGCCGGGCGTGAGCCCAGGGACGTGCGTACTTCGGGGCTGCCGTACGACGTCGACAGTGCGCCCCGCATGATCGAGGTGAAGGCGTTCAGCCGCTCGGCGCGCAGCGAGCCGCTGCCGCTGGAACACCGGCAGGCCGTGGCCGCCCAGGCGGATCCCGAGCGCTTCTACCTCTACGTGGTGGACAACCTCGCCGGCCAGGACGGGGCCGAGATCGGCGTGCGCGTCCTGCACGGCGAGCTTCTCCTGGCGATGATCGAGCGCTCCCAGCCGCAGATCACGCACTGGCCCACTTTCCGGGCGGCGGAGTACGACGAGGCGGAGCGGCTGCACTGAGCAACCGCCGTGGCAGGGCGACAAACTGATCCTTGGCAAGGGAGCCCTCACCCCTGCCACGATCAAGCCGTGGACGACCGCCCGGTGGTCCGTACGCGGAGGGCGCCTATGGCTGCTATCCCGTGGTCCCCACCTAGGTCGGCTACGCCCAGCCCATCAGCGTCTGAAGCGTCCGAAGCGTGTGAACAGGCGGACGGCCCAGGCGAGTTGCACCTGGGCCGGCCGTCTCACGATGGGATGGGATGGGGTCAGCGCCGGCTCGCCCGCGCCAGTGCCGGTACGAACCGCAGGGCGTCCACCGTGCCCACGCCCGTCGCCATGTCGTAGCCGTCGACCGCGGTGTAACCGGTCACGCCCGCATACGAGTTGTTCGTGCCGTCGTTCACGTCGACGATGCCGTTGCCCTTGGCGCCGTGCTTCGCGAGCGCGTACAGCGCCGAGTTGATGTTGCCGACCCGGTGCCCCGCCGCCTGGTCCGCGAGGGCGATGATGCCGGAGAAGAGCGGGCTGGCCTCGCTCGTGCCACCGTAGACGTCCCAGCCGACGGCCGTCGGGTCGAAGCTGGAGTACGTCCATGCGCCGCCGTTGACCGCGGCGGCCATCGAGACGTCGGGGGTGGCGCGTTGGGTGCCGACGACGCTCTTCACGCCCTTCTGGAAGGACGGGCGGGCGAAGACGTGGGACTGGCCGCCGCCGCCCGCGCCGTAGTCGTTGTAGACGCTGTCCGGCGTGACGCGGTCACCCTTGTCGTTCAGGTGGAGCTGCGTGCCGCCGATCGACGTGACCAACGGGTCCGAAGAGGGCCAGGAGTTGACGGGCTTGTCGTAGAAGGCCGAGCCGTCCGCGTTGTAGTCGGTGGCGCCGCCGTCGCCGGAGGAGGCGAGGACGGTCACGTGCTTGCGGTTGGCGTCCTGGAAGGCGTAGCGCAGCTTCTTGATGCTGGAGAAGTCGCCCTGGTCGAAGCCGGGGAAGGTGTTCTCGGTGGCGCCGAAGCTCTGCGTGATGACGTCGCCGACGCCGTGGTCGATCAGGTACTTCTCGGCGTCCATCATCTCCGGCAGCCCGGTGACGCCCTCGGTCTCGGCCACGGCCGTCTCCACCAGCACGATCTTCGCGTCGGGCGCGACCGCGTGCGCCATCTCGACGTCCAGGGTGGTCTCGCCGGCCCAGCCGGTCATGTCCGCGTTCGTCGGGTCGAAGACCGGGACCTTGCCCCACTTGACGACATTCACCTTGGTGCTGTGCATGCCGAACTGCTTGCTGTACGTGTCGAGATCGTGCTGGATCGTCGGCGAACCGAACGAGTCGACGATGACGATCGTCCGCCCCTTGCCCGTAATGCCCTTCCGGTACAGGGAGTTGAGGTTGTACGCGGTGCGGTACTGCAACGGGTTGTAGCAGGCGATCTGCCACTTGGCCTCGCACTGCGCGCTGGTGAGCGGGGTCGGCACATCGCGCGCGAGGGTGTGTCCGGTGATCGCGGGGATCGCCTTCGTCTGCGGTACGGCGGCGGGCGCGGCGCCGGCGACACCTGCCAGCGGCGCGGTCGCCAGCGCCGCGACGGCGAGCGTGGCGGAGGCGGCCGTGGCGGCGGCGATGTTCAGTCTCGTGCGGGCTATGCGCATGAATCCCCCCTGAGTGCTGCGGAGTCCGCCCGGCCGTCAGCCGGGCGAAGAGGTCTCCGCGCATCTCATCGAGTGAGACATGCACAGGACAAGACTGTTGAACTGTCGATGCCGAACCCTTTGCCCAAACAGCACCAAAGACTCGAACACCCCTGCCGATCCGACCTGTTGACGCAGGCCGCGGTCGGCGGCCGGCCGTCAGATCGAGTACGGCACCGCGTGCACCTCGTCAGCCCGGTGCCCCGCGCGTTCGTGGACGCGCTGGACCGCCTCGGGCGACGGGGCCTCCGACAGGCAGTAGACGGTCCCGCTCTCCGGATCCGCCCAGGCCCGCTCGAAGTGGACACCCTCGTCCTTCTCCACGGCGAGATCCGCCTTGTGGGCCGCCATCAACTGGTCGGCCGTGATGCCCTTCATCCCGTGATGTACGTCCATGTACTGAGCCATGGCCTCGCACCTCCTCGTGCTTTCCCCTTCAATGCTGCGCTCCTACGGCGTCGGGGGCCACCGGCGGCCGAACACGCCGGAGGGGCCCCGGCGCCGTAGCACCGAGGCCCCTCCAGAAGTGGGCGGCGGTCAGCCGCACTGGCACGGATTGCCGGACTGGCACCCGCAGCCGCAGCCCGAGCCGCAGCCGCAGGCGCCGAAGAGCGGGAGGCTCTTGATCTCGGCGGGCTGCTGCGTCTCGCGCTCCTGCGTCGGGTCCGGCGTCGTGGCGGGGGATTCGGCCATGGGTCCTCCTAGAGGCTGGTGCCTGTGCCCATTGGATGCCTGCTTCGCCGGGCGCATCAACGGCGCATTGAGGCTTCCCCCGCAAGCCCCCGGCCCCCTCCGCAGGCCGGGGTCGTTTCTAACCGGTCACAGGTCGTGACAGCGGTTAGAAATGACCCCGGCTTCCAGCGACCCCCGGCTTCCAGCAACCCCCGGCCGACAGGTCCGTGGGCGGTGGAGAGCTACGCGCTCTCCGCCCCCGTCACCGGCTGGATGTCCGGCTGCAGCTCGTCCGCGTGCTCGCCCGTCACCAGGAATACCACGCGCTTGGCGACCGAGACCGCGTGGTCGGCGAAGCGCTCGTAGTAGCGGCCGAGCAGGGTCACGTCGACCGCGGTCTCGATGCCGTGCTTCCACTTGTCGTCCAGCAGGTGCTGGAAGAGCGTGCGGTGGAGGAGGTCCATCGCGTCGTCGTCCTGCTCCAGCTGGAGCGCGAGGTCGACGTCCTTCGTGATGATGACCTCGGCCGCCTTGGCCATCAGGCGCTGGGCGAGCTGGCCCATCTCCAGGATCGTCGCGTGCAGGTCGTGCGGCACGGCCCGCTCGGGGAAGCGCAGCCGCGCGAGCTTCGCCACGTGCTGGGCGAGGTCGCCGGAGCGCTCCAGGTCGGCCGACATGCGCAGGGACGTGACGACGATCCGCAGATCCGTCGCCACCGGCTGCTGCCGGGCCAGCAGGGCTATGGCCCGGGCTTCGAGGTCGTGCTGGAGATCGTCGACCTTCTTGTCGGCCTCGATGACGCTCTCGGCCAGCTTCAGGTCGGAGTCCAGGATGGCGGTCGTGGCGCGTCCGATCGCCGACCCGGTCAGCCGGGCCATCTCCACCAGACCGTCACCGATCGAGTCAAGTTCCTCGTGGTACGCGTCCCGCATCAGGGTTCCCTCTCCTACGTTTGCTTCGGGGGCTCCGGGGCCCTGGGCCTGTCGGTGTGACTAAAAACCGGCCCTTCCACCCCACGCTCCCACGTTCCCCCTCCTACGCGACGGTTTCCGCCACCCCAAATGAACCAATACTGGCTCCAAGGTGAACTCTGGGCGACGAGTGTTCGAGGTCGCACTCCGATGGCTGTGGCCAGGAGGTATCCCATGCCTAACCTGGGGGCATGGACGTGAACGCGGCGGTCGCCGCAGCGGCAGCGATCGCCGGGGTACTCACCGGCGTCATCGCCATGCTGGCGTTCCGCTGGAGCGAACGCGACCAGAAGCGACCGACCAGGACCTCCCTGCATACGGACCCGGTGCTTCCGCCGGGTGTGGACACCGTGCTCTCGGTGCTCCGCTCCTCGGCCGTCGTCCTCGACGAGGCGGACGCCGTGGTCAAGGCCAGCTCGGCGGCGTACGCCCTCGGACTGGTCCGCGGCGGGAAACTCTCCGTCGACCCGATGCTCCAGATGGCCCGGGACACCCGGCGCGACGGCGAGATACGCCAGGTCGAGCTGGATCTGCCCCGGCGCGGCACCGGCCGCGGGGAGGCCCTCGCGGTCTCCGCCCGGGTGGCGCCGCTCGGCTCCCGGCTCGTCCTGCTCCTCGTGGAGGACCTCACCGAGGCCCGCCGTATCGAGGCCGTACGACGTGACTTCGTGGCGAACGTCAGCCACGAACTGAAGACCCCGGTCGGCGCGCTCTCCCTCCTCTCGGAGGCGGTCATGGACGCCTCCGACGATCCTGAGGCGGTGGAGCGTTTCGCCGGCCGGATGCAGATCGAGGCCACGCGCCTGACCAATCTCGTGCAGGAGCTCATCGACCTGTCGCGGGTCCAGAACGACGACCCCCTCGAAGACGCCGAACCCGTCCGCGTCGACGAACTCGTCGCCGAGGCCATCGACCGCTGCCGGCACCAGGCCGGCGCCAAGCAGATCACCATGGCCGCCGGCGGCACCGCCGAACTGCATGTCTACGGGAACCGGGGCCAGCTGGCCGCGGCCCTCGGAAACCTGGTCGAGAACGCCGTCAACTACTCACCCGCCCGTACCCGCGTCGGCATAGCCGCCCGCCGGATCTCCGCGGGCGGCGGCGACCACATCGAGGTCGCCGTGACCGACCAGGGCATCGGCATCTCCGAGAAGGACAAGGAGCGCGTGTTCGAGCGCTTCTACCGTGTCGACCCGGCCCGCTCGCGGGCCACCGGCGGTACGGGTCTCGGACTGGCGATCGTCAAGCACGTGGCCGCCTCGCACGGCGGGGAGGTCACGGTGTGGAGCTCAGAGGGACAGGGCTCCACGTTCACCCTGAGGCTGCCGGAGGCGGGTGCGGCCCGCGACCGTGCCCACCAGCACCCCGACCTCGACGACGAGGTCGAGGCGTCCCCTGAACCATCCCCGTACGAACCGCTTCCCGCCCCGGAGGTCCTTCCGTGACCCGAGTGCTCGTCGTCGAGGACGAGGAGTCCTTCTCCGACGCCCTGTCGTACATGCTCCGCAAGGAGGGCTTCGAGGTCGCCATCGCGACCACCGGGCCCGACGGGCTCGACGAGTTCGAGCGCAACGGCGCCGACCTCGTCCTGCTCGATCTGATGCTGCCGGGGCTGCCCGGCACGGAGGTTTGCCGCCAGCTGCGCGGCCGCTCCAACGTCCCCGTCATCATGGTGACGGCCAAGGACAGTGAGATCGACAAGGTCGTAGGCCTGGAAATAGGAGCCGATGACTACGTCACCAAGCCCTTCTCGTCCCGCGAACTCGTCGCCCGTATCCGGGCCGTCCTGCGCCGCCGCGGCGAGCCCGAGGAGGTCACCCCGGCCGCCCTTGAGGCAGGTCCGGTCCGCATGGACGTGGATCGCCACGTGGTCACGGTCTCCGGCTCCAAGGTCGACCTGCCCCTCAAGGAGTTCGACCTGCTGGAGATGCTCCTGCGCAACGCGGGCCGCGTACTGACCCGGATGCAGCTCATCGACCGGGTCTGGGGCGCCGACTACGTGGGCGACACCAAGACCCTCGACGTCCACGTCAAGCGCCTCCGCGCCAAGATCGAGCCGGACCCGGGCGCACCGCGCTACCTGGTGACGGTGCGGGGCCTCGGCTACAAGTTTGAGCCGTAAACCGCCAGTGCTCTCTCACCGGCTCCACGACGACGGGCGGGACCTCTCCGTGAGGTCCCGCCCGTCGTCGTAGGCGTACGACTGCTGTCGCTACGGCTGCTCAGCCGGCGGTGCCCGTGGCCGACTCCGTGGCCGTCGCGCTCGCGGAGGCCGCGTCGGTCGGGGTGGCCGACGTGCTCTTGCCCGGCTTCGGCGAGCCGGAGGTGGTCGCGGTGGCGCCCGCGGCCGGCGTCGAGGGGATCGAGCTGGGGCCCCACTTGGTGAAGTAGCTGTCGGCCGGGACGACGAACGCGCTCAGGCTCACGCCGCCGGTCGTGCTGAGGGTGAAGGTGACTTTCTGGGCGTTGCCGTCCGTGATGCCTGCGGCGTCGGTCAGCGCGGCGGAGGCGTTGCCCTTGCCGCCCAGGACGAGCGAGCCGAAGGCCGGGACGACCAGCTTGCCCTTGCCCTTGGCGGGTGTCAGCGTGGCCGTGCCGGCGCCGTCGACGCTGATGGAGTCCAGGGTCTGCGGGTCCTTGCTGGTGTTGAACAGGGTCGCGGAGATCACCGCGGGGCCCGTGCCCTCGGTACCGGACTCGGTGAGGGGCTGGGTGATGACGAGCGCGTTCTGCACCTTGATGGAGCCGACGGAGACGGCCGCGTTGTCCGGCTTGACCTCCAGCGTCTGTGCGTCGTTGCCGGCACCGCACGCGGCGAGGGAGGCGATCGAGAACGCGATGGTGGCGGCGGCGAGGGCGCCGCGTCGAAGGCTGCTGCTCACGGCGGCGGCTACTCCTTGAACGTGGGCGGAGCAGGGCGACTCCCGAATAAAGCCGCCCTAAGTGTCTGTCAGCGGCCTTAGGTTACCGAGCCGTTCCCGCACCACCGCACCCGACCCTCCCTCAACCGGGTACCCGTGTGCCGCAAGTGACTCGCGGGTCACTTGCGACCCGCACTCGTCCGGCATTCACATAACCAGCTCAGACGTCTGCCGTTGGATTTTCGGTGAAGAATGCACGGCACCTCGGATAATTGATCACCGGCATCTCGACGCGCTTCGGTGATCAATTCCGGATTCGTCTCGTACCGGGCTCCGGCCACCGAACGGAGTAGCGGAAGTCGAGCACTTGGAACCAGACATTTGGGGACGTTCGTCTGCTTGGAGGTGCCTCCGGATGTGTGTAACGTACGCGTTTCACCTCGCCCGGAGAGCCGCTCCGACCTGCGAATACCCTCTTCCGCTCGGCCTCCGCAGCACGTTCCTGTTGCTGTTGTCAAGCCCCGAGATGTGCCCTGACCTGCGAAAACGCCATTCAGAACCCGCGGTTTCCGTGTTACCCTGGATAGCCACGGAAGGGGTACCTGTCACATGACGTTCAAGGTTGGCGACACCGTGGTCTATCCCCATCACGGGGCCGCGCTGATCGAGGCTATCGAAACTCGCCAGATCAAAGGCGTGGACAAGACCTATTTGGTGCTGAAGGTCGCTCAGGGTGACCTGACGGTGCGTGTGCCAGCGGACAATGCGGAGTTCGTCGGCGTACGTGATGTGGTCGGTCAGGACGGGCTGGACCGGGTCTTCGAGGTGCTGCGCGCTCCGTATGCCGAGGAGCCCACGAACTGGTCGCGTCGTTACAAGGCAAATCTGGAGAAGCTCGCCTCCGGCGATGTCATCAAGGTCGCGGAAGTCGTCCGTGACCTGTGGCGTCGTGAGCGCGAGCGCGGACTCTCCGCAGGTGAGAAGCGCATGCTCGCCAAGGCTCGCCAGATCCTGGTGAGTGAGCTCGCGCTCGCGGAGAACACGAACGAGGACAAGGCCGAGGCCCTGCTCGACGAGGTTCTCGCGTCCTGACGCAGGCGACTGGTACGCCCTGCTCAGCACACTGAAATGCCGTGGTGCCCGATGACAGCTCCCTTGTCGCCGGGCGCTTCGGCATGTCCGGGGGAAATTTTCCGACGCCGACTCCGCCGAGGCCGAAGACTCCGACGACCTCGCGACTCTGTCGAACGCCGGAGAGACATCCCCCGATAATGGTGTGCCGGGCCCGGGCAGCTGGCTCGACCGGTGTCACGGAAGGGTCCGGTCAAGGCGTCGCGCCCGGCACTCCTGAGGCCATACCCACGTAGGTCGAGCACACAAACCTGACAGGAACCGATGTCTGACGATTCGCGCTCTTCGCAGGCGCAGTCCTCCGTCGCCGCCGTGATCCCGGCCGCCGGACGGGGCGTACGTCTTGGCCCGGGCGCCCCCAAAGCGCTCCGCACGCTGAACGGCACTCCCATGCTGATCCACGCGATCCGCGCCCTGGCCGCGTCCCGAGCCGTCTCCCTGGTCGTCGTAGTGGCCCCGCCCGACGGCACCGCCGAGGTCAAGACCCTCCTGGACGCGCACGCACTCCCGGAGCGCACCGACTTCCTCGTCGTGCCCGGCGGCGACTCCCGCCAGGACTCCGTGAAGCTCGGCCTGGACGCCCTGCCGCCCGGCCACGACATCGTCCTCGTCCACGACGCGGCCCGCCCGCTCGTCCCGGTCGACACGGTCGACGCGGTCATCGAGGCCGTACGGGACGGCGCCCCCGCCGTCGTACCGGCCCTGCCTCTCGCCGACACGGTCAAGGAAGTCGAGCCGGCCGAGACACCGGGCGCACCCGAGCCGGTCGTAGCGACCCCGGAACGCGCCCGCCTCCGTGCCGTACAGACCCCCCAGGGCTTCGACCGCGCCACTCTGGTCCGCGCCCACGAGACGGTCACCGACAACGTCACCGACGACGCGAGCATGGTCGAACAGCTCGGCCTCACGGTCGTGGTCGTTCCCGGCCACGAGGAGGCCTTCAAGGTGACCCGCCCCCTGGACCTGGTCCTCGCGGAGGCGGTCCTGACCCGCAGGAGGCTGAACGATGGCTTCTGAGCCGCCCTTTGTTCTGCCCCAGGTAGGCATCGGCACCGACATCCACGCCTTCGAGGAGGGCCGCGACCTGTGGTGCGCGGGCCTGAAGTGGGAGGGCGAGGGCCCCGGCCTCGCCGGCCACTCCGACGCGGACGTCGTCGCCCACGCCGCCTGCAACGCCCTCTTCTCCGCCGCCGGCCTCGGCGACCTGGGCCAACACTTCGGCACAGGCCGCCCCGAGTGGTCGGGCGCGTCCGGCATCACCCTGCTGACAGAGGCGGCGAGGATCGTCCGCGAGGCGGGCTTCACGATCGGCAACGTGGCGGTCCAGGTCGTAGGACCAAGACCGAAGGTCGGCAAGCGGCGGGACGAGGCCCAGAAGCTTCTGTCGGAGGCGGCGGGCGCTCCGGTGTCCGTGTCGGGGGCGACAACGGACGGTTTGGGCTTCCCGGGGAGGGGCGAGGGTTTGATGGCTGTGGCAACTGCGCTGGTGGTCAAACGCGGGTAAGTGGTCCTACTCAAGGGGCGCGGGGCTGTATCGATTTGCGGCTCCGCCGCGTGGGCGCGACAAGCCCCCACCGGCCCGCAGCCAACAATCGACCCAACCGTCTGAGGCACAAGGAAACGCCCACTACCCTTGTACCGTGACCATTCGCCTGTACGACACCAGCGCCCGGCAGATTCGCGACTTCACCCCGCTCACAGCGGGCTGTGTCTCGATCTACCTCTGTGGCGCCACCGTGCAGGCCGCCCCCCACATCGGCCACATCCGCTCGGGCCTGAACTTCGACATCCTCCGCCGCTGGTTCGAACACCGCGGCTACGACGTCACGTTCATCCGCAACGTCACGGACATCGACGACAAGATCATCACCAAGTCCCGTGAACAGGGCCGCCCTTGGTGGTCCATCGGCTACGAGAACGAGCGCGCGTTCAACGACGGCTACACCGCACTCGGCTGCCTCCCGCCGACGTACGAACCGCGGGCGACCGGCCACGTCCCCGAGATGATCGAAATGATGCGCGGGCTCATCGAGCGCGGTCACGCGTACGAGGCCGACGGCAGCGTCTACTTCGACGTGCGGTCGTACCCGGACTACCTCCAGCTGTCGAACCAGGACATCGACGACCTGCGCCAGCCCACCGAGGAAGGCATCACCGGGAAACGCGACCCGCGCGACTTCGCGATGTGGAAGGCGACCAAGCCGGGCGAGCCCGACTGGGAGACCCCGTGGGGCCGCGGCCGCCCCGGCTGGCACCTGGAGTGCTCGGCGATGGCGCACAAGTACCTGGGCCCCGCCTTCGACATCCACGGCGGCGGCCTCGACCTGATCTTCCCGCACCACGAGAACGAGATCGCCCAGGCCAAGGCCTACGGCGACGACTTCGCGCAGTACTGGGTGCACAACGCCTGGGTCACCATGAGCGGCGAGAAGATGTCGAAGTCGCTCGGGAACAGCGTGCTCGTCTCCGAGATGGTCAAGCGGTGGCGGCCCATCGTCCTGCGCTACTACCTCGGCACCCCGCACTACCGCTCGATGATCGAGTACAGCGAGGAGGCCCTGCGCGAGGCGGAGTCCGCGTTCGCGCGGATCGAGGGCTTCGTGCAGCGGGTCGTGGAGAAGGCCGGGGGAGTCGTCGAGCCCGCCGCCGAGGTGCCGCCGGCCTTCGCCGAGGCGATGGACGACGACCTGGGCGTCCCGCAGGCGCTCGCCGTGGTGCACACCACCGTCCGGCAGGGCAACAGCGCGCTGGCCGCCGACGACAAGGAAGCCGCCGTAGCGCGTCTCGCCGAGGTGCGCGCCATGCTCGGGGTGCTCGGACTCGACCCGCTGGACCCGCACTGGGTCGGCGAGGGCGGCGACCGGGGCGAGGACCTGCACGGTGTCGTGGACACCCTGGTCCGGATGGTGCTCGACCAGCGCGAGGCAGCCCGGGGCCGTAAGGACTGGGCCACTGCGGATGGCATCCGCGACCAGCTCAACCAGTCCGGACTCAACATCGAGGACGGCCCGCAGGGCCCGCGCTGGACCCTCGGCCCCCGCTGAACCCACCCCGATCGCACCTTGATCGCGCCCGGTCAACGAAGATCGACTGTGCCGCCCGGCCTCCCGGGCGGCACACTGCATAGACGTACGTATTCACCGCACTCCCAGACGGATCACACAGACAGGTAGGTCATGGCAGCCAACAACCGCCGCATGTCCGGCAAGAAGGGCGCGCAGGTCGGCAGTGGCGGCCAGCGGCGCAGGGGCCTCGAAGGCAAGGGCCCCACCCCGCCCGCCGAGGCGCGCAAGGGCCACAAGAAGAACCGCATCGCCAACTCCAAGGCCAAGCAGGTCCAGCGCCGTCCCGCGCCGCGCGGCCGCGGCGGCAAGGGCACGTCCGAGATGGTCGTCGGCCGCAACCCGGTCGTGGAGGCGCTGCGCGAGGGCGTTCCGGCGGTCACGCTCTACGTCCAGCAGTTCATCGACAACGACGAGCGGGTCCGTGAGGCGCTCCAGCTCGTCGCCGAGCGCGGCGGCGTCCACCTCATGGAGGCCCCCCGCCCCGAGCTCGACCGCATGACGAACGGCCTCAACCACCAGGGCATGGTCCTCCAGGTCCCGCCGTACGAGTACGCGCACGCCGAGGACCTCGCCAACGCGGCCTACGACAAGGGCGAGGACCCGCTGATCGTCGCCCTCGACGGGGTGACCGACCCGCGCAACCTCGGCGCGATCGTCCGCTCCGTCGCCGCGTTCGGCGGGCACGGCGTGCTCGTCCCCGAGCGGCGCGCGGCCGGCATGACCGCCGGTGCGTGGAAGACGTCGGCCGGTACGGCGGCCCGTACGCCCGTCGCCCGCGCGACGAACCTGACGCGCGCGCTGGAGGCGTACAAGAAGGCGGGTCTGGCGATCGTCGGTCTCGCGGCCGACGGTGACCACGAGGTCGGTGAACTCGCCGCGCTGGAAGGGCCGGTGGTCATCGTCGTCGGCAGCGAGGGCAAGGGCCTGTCCCGACTCGTGGGCGAGACCTGCGACTTCCGGGTCCGGATCCCGATGCCGGGTGGCGCGGAGTCCCTCAACGCCGGTGTGGCGGCCGGAGTTGTGCTCTACGAGGCGGCACGCAAACGCTCCTGAACGGGCGTTCGGCACCGTCCCCCACTCGGGGCAATCTGGGCGCCGGGCACACGCTTGACGCGGTCCGGACACTTCCGGCGAGTCAAAGCAGTGTCCTAAACACACGTCACTCGGTTAGATGAGTGTGGACACCAGAACACCCCGCACACCCACGGGGGACGGCCCGTCGGGCTTCGACGACGCTCCCGCGCTGAGCATGGTGAAGGTGCCGAGCGATCCGGCGCAGATCATCGTCAATCATGCGAGCTTCCGCGTGCAGTTGGGCGCCTCGACGCGTTCCCCGTCGCCGCGGATCGCACGGCACCTGAGCGCCACCGAGGCCCCCGGCCGGATCCCCGCCGGCGCGCGCCGGCGGCCCGTCGTCTGGAGCGGCAAGTCCGCACCGGACGACACCGGCGCCCACCGGCTGCTCCAGGCCGTGCGCGGCACGGGCGTCCGCCACGGCGACGAACCGGCCGGCGACGCCGGAGCCACGCAGGTCATCCCCCGTATCGGCAGCGGCGGTTACGACGACGACCTGACCGCGCAGACCATCGAGACCCCGGTCGTCGGCGCCCAGCGCGGCGGCGACCACGACACCGGCGAGACCCGACTCCTGCCGCCCATGCGGACGGTGGGCAGCGCCTACGACGAACCCGCCTACGGGGACCCGGAGTTCGAGGACTTCGAGGGCACGGAAAACGAGCGCCGCACCCGGCGCAACCCCAACGAGCCCGTACGGCACGCCTATTACCCGGGCCGCCGCATGAACCTCGGGGTCGTCCTCCTCCCGCTCCGCATCTTCCTCGGCTTCATCTCCATCTACGCCGGCATGGGCAAGCTGTGCGACCCCGTCTACTTCGACGGCGGCAAACGCGGCTCCATGGTGAAGTGGCTCAACACCCTGCACCCGTGGGAAGTCGCCGAGCCACTACGGCAGTTCGCGCTCCACCACCCGGTCGGCTCCGGGCTCGTCATCGCCTTCGCGCAGGTCATCGTGGGCGTCCTCACGATCCTGGGCCTGTGGCAGCGGGTCGCCGCGGTCTTCGGCGCGCTGCTCTCGGCGGCACTGATCGTCACGGTCAGCTGGAAGACCGTCCCGGCCTACGACGCCCCCGACATCATCTATCTCGCCGCGTGGTCCCCGCTGATCATCGCGGGCGCCCCCGTCTACTCCGTCGACGGCCGCCTCGCGGGCAGCGCCTGGCGCCGCC
>NZ_JBXVPZ010000116.1:0-23099 GCF_057961495.1 Streptomyces sp. P5F9
CAGCACCGACCGCCCCGCCCGCCGCCGCTCCACCAGCCCCGCGTCCAGCAGCACCCGCAGATGCCGCCCCACCGAGCCGAGCGCCTGCCCGGTCACGGCGGTCAGCTGGCTGGTGCTCATCGGTGACCCGAGCAGCATCAGCACGGCCGCCCGTGAGGGGCCCAGCAGCGCCCCCAGGCTCTCCGGCACGGGCCGCCCGCCATGGTCGGCGAGGACGCCCGCGCACGGATACACGATGGCGTACCGGTCCGGCGCCTCCCACGACACCCACCCGGCCTTCGGCGTGACGGGCATGAGGAACAGTTCGGCGCCGGAGATCTCCCGCGGTGGATTCGCGTGCAGATTGATCTGCAGCCGGCTCTCCCCGAGCCACCGCGTCCGCCCCGGCGACAACGTGTCCAGCACGGCCGCCCAGCCGCCCTGGCTCACCTGCGCGGTCCGGGCGACCACATCGGCCTCCAGCACCCGCCGTCGCCGCGCCCAGTACGGCCGTACGGTCTCCTCCCAGACGTACTCCAGGAGCCGGGCCGCCCGCTCGGGCAGATCGTCGCGTTCCAGGGCGGCGGGAAGCGGCCCGGCGAGCGAGACGCGGAGGTCGTCCCGCGCGTCCTCGGGCCGGGTCTCCCGCACCCGGGCGACGGTCTCGGCGAACGACTCCCGGTCCGTCTGCGTCGGGCAGAGGAAGTCGGCGATCCAGGAGCGCCCGAGCGTGGCCCGCACCAGCGCCCCGGTGACCGGATCGGCCGCCAACAGCTCCTGATAGCCCGGCAGATGATCCCGCAGCCATACCTGTTCACCGGGGTGCGCGCCCACCCCGGCGTGCAGCAGTTTCAGCGCGGCGAAGGTCTCGGCGAACGACGACAGCACGAACCGGCTCCGCGCGAGAGTGTCCGCGTTGAGCTGCCACAACCCCATCGGACCCCCTGTGTTTCGCGCCCGGGCGAAAGAATAGGACCCTCACCCACACCCCCCGCAGACTCCCCGAATGCGCAGCTACCGCGAGCTCTTCCGCACCCCCGAGTACACCCCGTTCTTCTTCTCCTTCGCCGCCCAGAACGCGGCCCTCACGATCAGCGGCCTGGCGCTCGCCACCCTCGTCTACAGGGCGACGGAGTCCCCGTTACTGTCCGCCGTGAGCATGTTCGGCCCGCAGCTCGCCCAGATGCTCGGCGCGACCTTCTTCCTCTCGGGCGCCGACCGCCTGCCCCCGCGGGTCACCCTGACCGGCATCAACACCGCCTTCGCCGTCTGTACGGCCCTGCTGGCACTGCCCGGTCTGCCGATCGGCGCGATCTTCGGCATCGTGTTCCTCCAGGGCCTGATCGCCTCCCTGGGCGGCGGGGTGAGCGGCGGCCTGCTGAACGAGATCCTGCCCAAGGACGGCTACCTGCTGGGCCGTTCGGTCTTCAACATGGCCTCGGGCCTGATGCAGGTGACAGGCTTCGCGGCAGGCGGGGCCCTGCTGGCCCTGCTCTCCCCAAGGGCCTGTCTCCTCATGTCGGCGGCGCTGTACGCGACGACGGCCCTGGTCATCCGACTCGGCCTGACCGCCCGCCCACCCCGCGCGGCGGGCCGCCCGTCGGTGGCCGCGACCTGGCGCACGAACGCCCTCCTGTGGTCCTCCCGCCCCCGCCGCCTCACCTACCTCGGCATGTGGGTCCCCAATGGCCTGATCGTCGGCTGCGAATCCCTCTACGTCTCCTACGACTCCGGGTCCGCGGGCGCGCTGTTCGCGAGCGCGGCCCTGGGCATGTTCGTCGGCGACCTGACCCTGGGCCGCTTCGTCCCGCGCACCCTGCGCACGCGCCTGGACATCCCCCTCCGCCTCCTCCTGGCCACGCCGTACCTGTTCTTCGCCCTCCGCCCGGGCATGCCCTGGGCCGCCATGGCGGTCTGCGTGGCCTCCATCGGCTACGGCGCGAGCCTCGTCCTCCAGGAACGCCTGATGGAACTCACCCCCGACGAACTCGCGGGCCACGCCCTGGGTCTGCGCTCCGCGGGCATGCTCACCATGCAGGGCCTGGGCGCGGCCGTCGCGGGCACGGTCGCCCAACTCACCTCACCGGCAACGGCGATGACCCTGGTGGCAGTGGCATCGGTAGCGGTGACTCTGGCTCTGGCGGCGCTCGGCCGACAGGTACGGGGCGAGGTCCCGGAGGTGCGAACGGCGTAAGGGGGAAGGGTGATCCGTGCTTTTCCGTGACCACAGGCATCCTTGACAGCGTCCGTACTGTTTCGCGACGTTTGGGCCCTGCCGAACTGTTCGTGTCTCGTCGTACCTTGGGATACGTAGGCAGGACGCGGACGACGCGTCGTGGGGGAAATGTGGGGGGACGGTCGCCCATGCGATCCATGCGATCCGCCGGCAAGGCGGACATCACGATCCACAGACCGGAGGAGCTCGGTACGACGCTCCGCCAGGCCTGGCACAAGGCGATGGACGAGTCGCCGGACTACGCGAACCCTTTCCTGGCACCGGAGTTCGCGGACGGCGTCGGCCGCCACCGCGGCGGCGCGCAGGTGGCGGTTCTGCACGAGGACGGGGAGCCGGTCGGCTTCTTCCCGTACGAGCGCAACCCCGTCGGCGTCGGCCGGGCCATCGGCCTGGGCCTCTCCGACTGCCAGGCCCTGGTGCACCGGCCCGGTGTCACCTGGGACGTCCAGCAACTCCTGCGGGCCTGCGGCCTGTCGGTCTTCGAGTTCGACCATCTCGTCGAGGAACAACAGCCGTTCGGCCGCCACGTCACCGGCACCTTCGCGTCCCCGGTGATCGACCTGAAGGACGGCGACGGCGAGGTCCCCTACCCCGAGTGGCTGCGCGGCGCGTACCCGGGCATCGCCAAGACGACGCTGAAGAAGGAACGCCGCCTCGGCCGCGACCTCGGCGAGATGCGCTTCGTGTACGACGACCGCGACCCCGAGGTGCTGCACACGCTGATGCGCTGGAAGTCGGCCCAGTACCGCAGGACCGGCCGCATGGACCGCTTCGCGCGCCAGTGGATCGTGGACCTGGTGGACCACTTGTTCCGCGTCCGCGAGGAACACTTCACCGGCATCCTGTCCGTCCTCTACGCCGGTGACCGCCCCGTGGCCGCCCACTTCGGCCCGACGTCCCGCACGCTGTTCGCCGCCTGGTTCACGGCGTACGACCCCGAACTCCGGTACTACTCACCGGGGTTGATCATGCACCTCAGGATGGCCGAGGAGGCGGGCCGGCACGGCGTGCGCCTCATGGACCTGGGGCGCGGCGACAAGGAGTGGAAGGACTGGCTCAAGACCCGCGAGCTGCGGGTCGGCGAGGGCTTCGCCACCCGCCCCCACCCGGTAGCGGCGGCCCACCGCCTGTGGCGCCGCCCGGTCCGCGGCCTGCGCAACACGGTCCTGGCCCACCCGTCCCTGCGCGACCCGGCGGACCGCCTCCTCAAGACGGTGGGCACGCTGCGCACGACGGGCAAGGTGCCGCTGAAGAAGTGACGATGCTGCACGATCCATCGGCGAGGGGCCCTGGACCTGAAGGTCGGGGCCCCTTCCGCGCTCTCCGGGCCGGCCCCGTCACCTGTACGACAGGCGGTCGTGGTAGACAACGCCGATGATGGTCAGGGCTGTTGTGCCCGGCCCGCGGGCGACCGCGCGACAACAGGAAGGGGCAACCCGTGCTTCTGAAGACCTTCCGCTGGTCGTTCGCGGTCACCGCGCTCGGCCTGGCCGCAGGAGTCTGGTACGGCGGGTGGACGGCGTTCGGCGTCATCGCGATCCTGGCCGTCCTGGAGATCTCGCTGTCCTTCGACAACGCGGTGGTCAACGCCGGGATCCTGAAGAAGATGTCGGCCTTCTGGCAGAAGATCTTCCTCACGGTCGGTGTCCTGATCGCGGTCTTCGGCATGCGGCTGGCGTTCCCGGTCGTGATCGTCGCGGTCACCGCGAAGCTCAATCCGTACGACGCGGTCAACCTCGCCCTGACCGACAAGGACCGCTACGAACAGCTGGTCACCGACGCCCACCCGGCGATCGCGGCCTTCGGCGGCATGTTCCTGCTGATGATCTTCCTGGACTTCATCTTCGAGGACCGCGACATCAAGTGGCTGGGCTGGCTGGAACGCCCGCTGGCCAAGCTCGGCAAGGTCGACATGCTGTCGGTCTGCATCGCCCTGATCGTCCTCCTGATCACGTCGATGACCTTCGCGACCCACGCCCACCAGCACGGCGGCGCCCACGCGGACAAGGCCCAGACAGTCCTGATCTCGGGCATCTCCGGCCTGATCACCTACATGATCGTCGGCGGCCTCTCGGGCTTCTTCGAGGACCGGTTGGAGGCGGAGGAGGAACGGGAACGGGAGAGCGAGCGCTCCGCGGTCGTCCTCGCCGGCCAGGCAGCCTTCTTCATGTTCCTGTACCTGGAAGTCCTGGACGCCTCCTTCTCCTTCGACGGCGTGATCGGCGCGTTCGCCATCACCAACGACATCGTGCTCATGGCCCTCGGCCTGGGCATCGGCGCGATGTACGTCCGTTCCCTGACGGTGTACCTGGTCCGCCAGGGCACCCTGGACGACTACGTCTACCTGGAGCACGGCGCGCACTACGCGATCGGCGCCCTGGCCGTGATCCTCATGGTCACCATCCAGTACCAGATCAACGAGGTCATCACCGGCCTGGTCGGCGTCATCCTGATCGGCTGGTCCTTCTGGTCCTCGGTCCGCAGGAACCGGGCCCTCGCGGAAGCCGAGGGGGCGGCGGAGGCCGTGGATACGGCGAGGGTTCCCTAGCAGACGCTTGCCCGACACGTCACGGTCAGCCGAACCAGACGACGAGCCGCACGTTCTCCGCGCCGTGCAGTCCGCCCAGCGTCCGTATCACCTCCCACGTGGGCCCCAGCAGGATGTGTCTCCGGCCACCGCGCGGCGGCTGCGCGCGCCGGAACGGCCGGTCTCGTCCCAGTCGGCGCCGGCCAACTCGTCCCCGGTGATCCAGGTGGTGCTGTGGACACGGGCGGGCCCGCCGTACCCGACGAAGGCGGCCCGCACCTCGCCGGACGCGTCCACCGGCAGCCCCCGCCCCTCGGTCAACGGCCGGAACCCGTAGGAATTGCGCACCCCGCAAAGACAGGCGAGCGCGTCGTACGCGTTCCCGGTGTTGAGAAGGATCAGATCGATCGCGCCCACCCAGACGGAGTCCTCGTCATCCACACCCCAGACCGGCCTACTCCAGTCCCTGATGCCGTCGCTCTGCCTCTTGGTCCTCCCGACGGGCGTCAGCTTCGTACGACTCTGCAAGCGCGGTAGTGCGGCTGTGGTGCCGGTCCTCCGGAGGACCGGCACCACAGCCGGTGTGTGCCTACGCCCAGGTCTGGCGCTGGAGCCACAGGTCCTTGGCGGTGCCCGAGCCCTGGGTGAACACGTAGAGCAGGCCCTCGCTGTTGGCGATGACCGGGCTGACGTGGACCGTGCCGATGACTCCGGCCAGTGACTGGAAGGTGCCGTAGGCGCTGTCGTTCTCCTGGTTCTCCACGTCCACCCACAGGGCGGCGTCGTTGCCCTTGACCAGTACGTTGACGCGTCCGTCCTGGCCGAGCGCGGCGGTCGGGCGGTCGATGATGCCGCTGTTGATCTTCACCGAGGGGTTGAAGTTCTCGTAGTCGCCGGTCTGCCCGACCCACCAGGCGGCCTGGTCACTGCCCCGGTAGAAGATCTGCACGCGACCGGCGGCGTCCAACAGTGCCGTGGGTTTGCTGGTCACCCCGGTGGTGTTGGACTGCCACGCCTCCCACGAGTCGGCGGAGTTGGGGGCCTGCTGCTGGATGGTGTACAGGGTGTCGCTCCCGCCCTTGACCGCCACCACCACGCGTCCGGTCGCGTCCAGGACCGGTGACGGGGAGGCGTAGATGCCGCCGCCCAGCGACGTGGGCTTGCCGTACGTCTCGTACTTGAGGTCCTGGTTGCGGACGTACCACAGGGCCCCGTCGCTGCCCTGGAAGAACACCTGGATGCGGCCGTCCGCGTTGAGCACGGAGACCGGGTCGCCGCCGACGGAGGTCACGATGCTCTGCGGCGCGGCGAAGCCGCCGTTGACGGCGTTCTGGGTGATGACCTCGATGGCGTTGCCGGGGGTGCGGTAGAACACCCGGATCTTGCCGTCCTTGCCGCGGATGGCGTGCGGGGTGCCGGCGATCCGCGATCCCTGGTGCTGGGCCCACGCCGACCACGCGCGGTCCCGCTGTTCCCAGCGGCTCCACAGGGTGTCGCTGCCGCCCCGCACGAAGACCTGCACCCGGTTGTCCGCGTTGAGGACCGGCGCCGGTTCGGCGTAGATGTCGCCTTCCAGGTTGATCCAGGTTCCCCAGTTCGTGCCGGGTGTGGTCGAGACTGCCATGTGCTTCTCCTCGGGTTCCCGCAACCGTGCTGTTGCGGTTCGTAGTTGATCCGTTACGGAGGATGACCGTTGGCGGCCTGAGGGAACCTCGGCAGGGTGTATTCGACTGGATATCAACAGGGCGGCCGGAGACGCTCCCTTGACGCGCCAGGCATGTGCCTCCGGCGCGTTCAGGCCCTGTGGAGCTGCCCCGGAGGGCCGTGCGGCTCATGATGAAACCGCAGGTCGGAGAGGATCTCCGGAGCCGATGCCAACGCTCCCGCTGGGTTCGGGGGATGCGGGGGTGTGTTTCCGCTGGGCCGCTCCGGGGCCGTGGCAGGTGATCGGCTCGGCGGTGATCTCACACGTTCGGGTGGTACAGCTCCGGACCGGTGTGAGTGGCCCCGGCAGACACCGGTACCTCCTGAACACGCGCGGCCGGCCTTCCCACGTGCGCACCCTGGGGCGCCTCTCGTTCATGTGGCCGTAGACCACCGCGTGCGGTGTCGGAGATCCCGGCGCGACCGAGGGCGGTGCCACGCATCACTCCGGCCACGCATCACTCCGGCTCCGCCAGGACTCTCCGGTATCGGGCGCACCGGCCCGGAGTGCGACAACCGGCAGGACACGGCCGGGCCACTCCCGCGTACCCGACCTCCCGGCATCGTCCCTGCTCAGGCCGTCTTCCGCCCTCCGGCCTCGGCGGCTACCGTCAACCCGGCTTCCGGAACAGGCCGGAAGGACCGGAAGGACCGGAATGGAAGGGATGTCGCCGATGCCCGCTTGGCCCGCTCACACCGATGACTTACGCGACTGGTTCTCGCGCTGTGGCTACGTGAAACTGCCCGGACTCCTCGCCGGGCAGGACCTGACGGAGCTCAGGGCAGAGCTGCGGCGGCTCGAAAAGATCGCGAAACGGAGGGACTTCGCGATGACCTGCATGGACGGCTCCCCGCGGCGCATGACCACGCTCGGCGGACAGGCCATCGCCGCCGAGTCCGCCCTGATTCCGCGGCTGGCAGTCGACCGGACGCTGCTCGCCCTGCTACGTCACGTCTCAGGTCTGGAGGCCGTGCCCGCCCCCGCCCTCACCGAACGCTTCGTACTCAACATCCTGCACCAGGAGAGCGACACCCACGGAGCACACGTGGACGACTATCCGCTCGCCCTGGTCCTGTTCACCGAGGCCCCCGCATCACCCGCCGACGGAGGGCTGCTGGAGTACGTCCCCCGCGCCGTCGGCCTCCACCAGCTGGACACCCCCCTCGCACGCAAGGCCCATCACACGCCCGGCGACGCCTACCTGCTGCGCAGTGACACCACAGCGCACCGCGTCACCCCCCTGCGACAACCCGGCGTCCGACGCGTCGTCCTCAACCTCGCCTACACCACACCCGGCCTGCGCACTGCCACCACCCCCTCGGCGGCTCTGCTCTACGACTGACAGACGGCGAGGACGACTCTGAAATGTGGGCGTCCAGATGAATGGACAGAGCTGCTCTGCGCGGTAGGAAGCCGGAGGCCGCGTCAGTCGGTTTCGCGCTGTGTCAGATCTTGATCACGCGGACGCCGGGCCGCACAGCATGTTGAGGGTCCTCCACCTTGCCGGTCATGCTCGCCCACGCCGCGTTCGCGGCCCGTAGAGGACGGGTGCACGCTCGGTGTCCTGCGCCGCGAGCTGGGTCTCACAACCTCGCGTTGTCGTCCAGGAAGATCAGGTGGCAGTCGGGGGCCATGTCGGCCAGGTCGTCGTAGGAGTCCCTCGTCGAGGCAGGGGCCATGCGTGCCACGGCAGTGCGTGGAGCGGGTCGTTCACTCGTCGCGGCCCAGGCCGGCCTCGCGGGCGCGGAGCGCGGCGGCGGTCCTGTCGTGTACCTGGAGCTTCAGCAGGATCGCCGAGACGTGGTTGCGGACCGTCTTGTCCGAGAGGCTCAGGCGGCGGGCGATCTCATGGTTGCCGCAGCCGGCCGCCAGCAGGTCCAGGACGTCGCGTTCGCGGTCGGTGAGGAGGGGGAACGCCCGCGTCGCGCAGTCGGCCGCGTTGCGGGAGGTGAAGAACTCAGCGATACGGCGCGCCACGGCCCCTCCGTAGGCGGCGCCGCCCGCGGCGACCTGGACCACGGCGGCGACGATCTCCCCCCGGTCGGCTCCTTTGACCAGGTAGCCGCTCGCCCCCGCGCGCAGGGCCGCGAAGACGCTGTCGTCGCCGTCGTGCATGGTGAGGGCCAGCACGCCGGTGCCCGGACTGTGCTGCCGTATGGCCCGGATGGCGTGGATGCCGTCGGTGCCCGGCATGGACAGGTCGGTGATCACGACGTCGGGAGTGTGCAGCCGTACGGCGTCGAGGAGCTCCGCTCCGTCCGCCGCCTCGGCGAGGACCTGGACGCCGGGGTCGCTGTCGAGGGCGGCCCGCAGTCCGAGCCGGTACATGGGGTGGTCGTCGGCGACGACCACGCGGATCGGTGGCCGCTCGGGTGTCATGACCGCTCCTTGAGGGGAATGCGTGCGGTGACCGCGGTTCCGCCGAGGCGGCCGGGCGAGTCCACGACGAGTGTCCCGCCGTGCGACGCGACACGGGCCCTCATGCTGTCGAGGCCCACTCCGGTGCCGGCCCGCGGCGGGTCCGGGCGGTGCCGCAGGCCCAGGCCGTCGTCCTCCACTCGGATGGTCAACTCATCGTCGGTAAGGGTGAGTTCGACGAGCGCCTGGGTGGCCGCCGCGTGCCGCACCACGTTGGTCAGTGCCTCGCACGCGATCCGGTACGCCGTCGTCTCCACGTCCGGGGGAAGCAGGGCCGGCCCGGCCGGGCCCGTTACCCGGATCGGCAGATCCGGTGACAACGACCGCGCGCGTTCACGCAACGCACCGAGCAGGTCCAGGCGGTCGAGGGTTCCCGGGCGCAGGTCCTGGATGATGCGCCGGACCTCGGCGCCTGACGCGTCGGCCTCGGTCCGGGCCGCCCCCACCATGCGCCGGGTCGTCGCGCCGTCGCCGGTGTCGAGGGAGTCCGCGGCGACCTGGAGCGCCAGGGCGATTCCCATGAGGGCGGGGCCGAGGCCGTCGTGCAGGTCCCTGCGGAAGCGGTCGCGCTCGGCGCGGGTGGCGTCGATGACCCGGTCGCGCTCCGCCGCCAGCTCCCGTGCGAGGGCATCGGCCCGTACGGCGGCGGCCATCGAGGGGGCGAGGGCGTGGAGCACCTTCAAGTCGGCCGCTGTGTACGGCTCCTGTGTTGTCCGGTCGGCGATCCGCAGCGTGCCGACCGGCGTTCCGGACAGCTTCAGGGGGACATCGGCGGCGGGTGCGGAACCGGTCGGCCGCGCGCCGCACCGGGCGAGCAACTCGCCGTCCGAGCCCAGGAGTTCGGCGCCGGGAGCCCGTACGGCCTCCGCGGTGGCGGTGAGCACCGCGGTGAGCACGCCCCCGTCGGCCTCCTCGGCGCCGGTCGCGAGCCGGTCGCCGACGCGGGCGAGCGCCCGCAGGGGGTCGCGGCGGTCGCCGTACACGAAGCGGTCCACGGCCCGCTGCAGCCGGTCCCGCAGCGGGGCAAGTCCCATCGCGACCAGCGCGGCTGCCACCACGCCCGGCAGGACACCCTGCCCGAGAGTGGCGCCGGCGAGCGCGGTGGTGCCGAGGTAGGCGGCGACGACGGCCGCGGTCAGGGTGCCATACACCAGCCAGCGGCGCAGGACGAGATCGATGCCGAGCAGCCGGTGGCGCAGCACGCCGACGCCGATGGCCACCGGCAGCAGCATGCTGAGGGTGTTGGAGACGATCCGGTCGGTGAAGAACGTGGTGATGCCGATCGGCGGCAGGACGGCCACCACCCATGCCAGTTGCTGCCGTTGCGGCGGCCGGGAGCGGGCCAGGCGGACACCCGTGTCGGCCCAGATGGCGAGCGTCGCGGCGGCGAGGAGCAGAGAACCCGCTCCGAACGCCGTGGAGAGCAAGGCTGCCGGGGCGGACAGCGGCGGATCGCCGTGCGCGACCATGTCGTCGTAGAAGGACGGGGAGAAGACACCGCCGACCACCACCAGCGTGAGCCCGGTCGTCGCCGTCCACGCGAGCACCCGCGCACGGCGTCCCTGCGGCCGGCCCTGCGGATACAGCACCAGCAGCACGCTGTACGGCAGCAGCCAGGCGGGCAGCCACAGTGTGCTGAACAACTGGGCGGCCAGGCGGGCTGCGGGCCATGCCGGGTCAGCCACCGAGGCGCCGTACGCGCCGTAGGCCTGGAACAGTGCGGTGAGCGCGAGCAGGAGGCTGACGGCGGTCAGCAGGCGTCCGATGGCGTTTCCGGGGCGCAGGGTGGTGAGGGTGGCTCCGGCGACGGCCCAACTGAAGGCGGCGAGCGTGATGCTCAGGGTGTCGCGCCCGAACTCGCCGGCGTGCGCGAGCAGTCCGTGGTCCGGGAGGTAGGCGATGAACGTGCCGCCGGTTCCCGCGAGGGCGGTGAGGGCGGCCGGGGCCCAGGCGAGGGCCTGGTCGTGTCGCTGTCGCGCGGTGTTCTCGGCCATTGCCATCACACCTCTCCATGCCCGACCGCGGTCGGAGCGTGCCCCCAGTCTGGCAGCGGACGTGTCCCGGTGACCCGGGACCGGAGTCCTTGCTCCGCCGGGTCAACTACCCGGCCGGGTCGGGGTCGTTGTCAGCAGCGGAGCCGCGGGCGGCGGGCGCACGGTGGTGGCCGAGTGGTCCGGAAGGGGCCGCCGACCGGAGGAGGACCCGTGGAATCCACAAAACCGATGCCGATGCCGATGCCGATGCCGAAGGAAAGCGGCAACGTCATGCGTACGGCCGTCGCGGTCGCCGCCGTCGCTCTCGGCGTGATGCTGGTCGGTACATACGTGAGCACACCGCTGAACGGCGACACCTGGGACGTGTCGACCAGCCACCACGGGCTCGGAGATCTGCCCCTGCTGGTCGCGTTCGCCGTGCTGGGCAGCGCCGTGGTGTTCGGAGTGGTCGTGCGCCGTGCCGCGGCACGGCCCGCCGAACGCACCGGTCTCCGCGCCCTGTTGGTGGCCGTGCTCGGTGCGGCCACGATCGTCGTGTTCTGGACGGGGCTGCCGGTGATCCTCGCGGCGGGGGCGGCTGTCCTGGCCAGGTCCTCGCACACCCGGACCGGCCGGTGGAGCCCGCCCGCGGTGACGGCCGCGGTCCTGGCCGGGGTGACGCTGCTCATGGCGGGGTGGCTCGCCCTCGCGGGCTGAGGAGTCGTCACTCGCGGAAGACCGGGCCCGGCCACAGGGGCGGGCCCGGGCTCTCCGGCAGCCGTCGCCGGCCGCGAGCGCGAACTCGCCTTCGCTCGGGTCCGCGACTGCGCCGAGACCCCGGGCGGTATCCGGGCCGACCCGCGCGTGTCCAAGGTTCACCCGCGCATGGTCCCGGTCCCCTACGGCTCCTGGGCCTCGATCTGCTCGGTCCGGGCCTGGCAGGCGTGGAAGGACGCGGCCGGCCTGGACGACCCCGACGGGTCTGCCTGGCGGCGCCGGCACAATCGCCGGCACACGTCCTGGAGAGCGGGCTGGAGCCCGAGTCCATCGGCGACGTCGTCACCCGCGCCGGCGAACGCGCCGGGATCGACATTCGCTTCACCGGGCACTCCCTCCGCCGTGGGCTCGCCACGTCCTCCCGCCTCAAGGGCTACGACCAGATCGTCATCGCCAAGCGGGGCGGATGGGCGCTGCTGCGTCGGTGTACTCGACCGTCACGTAAGGAGCCCGCCGGCGCAGTGCCGGGTCGTCCGGCGGGTCCTGCCAGTTGAAGACAGAGTGCTGTTTCTGCTTCGTCTTGGGGTCGGTCTTGCCGTTGCGTCGGCCTTCGCACTGGTCCTGGCACTGCCGGAGACGGGCGTAGAGCTTCGTGCGGGCCTTCTCGGCCTCGACCTCCGTGTCGGCCTGCTCGTGGAGGTGGATGTCCTTCTTCGTGAGCGGGTCACGCCCGGCGTGAACCCGGACCTGGAAGCCGGCCCCGTTGGGGCGGATACTGCCGCGCTGACGTCGCTCGCTTTTGGTGTTCGCCATGGTTCTGGAACCTATTTCATGGTCAATGCCATGGCTACGACGAACAGCGCGCCTACCTCAGAGAGGTAAACGCGCTGGTCAGATCTGGTGCCCTCGGCAGGATTCGAACCTGCGACACCGGCTTTAGGAGAGCCGTGCTCTATCCCCTGAGCTACGAAGGCGGGACGGATCGCCCCGGAAGGCGGTCCAGGACAGGGTAGCGGATTTGGGGAGTCGGTTCGCTGGGGGAGGGCGAGGCGGGGACGGGCACCGGGCTCAGGACGCCGACACCCGCGTGAAGCGGCCCGCCACCCGCACGTCCGCCTCGATGGCGCTCGCCGTGGCCGTCAGCTCGGGGAGGATGTCGCGGACGTCCTCCTCGACCGTACGGCGGGCCACGTGGGTCGGTGTGTTCAGCGCGGCGACCACCCTGCCCGTACGGTCGCGGATCGGTACGGCGATCGAACGCAGCCCCGCCTCCAACTCCTCGTCGACGAGGGCGTACCCCTGCGAACGGACCGTCTCCAGGGCCGCCGCCAGCGCCACCGGGTCGGTCAGTGTGCGAGGGGTCAGCGCGCGCAGCTCGCCCAGGTCCGGGCGTTCCTCCGGCAGCCTGTCCGCCAGCAGCACCCGGCCCAGTGCCGTCGCATACGCCGGCAGCCGCGTCCCGACCGCGATGTTCACGCTCATCACCCGGCTCGTGGCGACCCGGGCCGTGTACTGGATGTCGTCGCCGACGAGGATCGCGAGGGACGCCGACTCGTGGATGCGGGAGGCGAGGGCGGTGAGGTGGGGGAGCGCCAGGTCGGGGAGGGTCGTACGGGAGAGGGGCGGGAAGCCGAGGGACAGGACCCGGGGTGTGAGGGCGAAACGGCGGTCGCCCGACGGGGTCACCAGGCCCAGGTGCTCGTATGTGATCAGGGCCCTGCGGGCTGTCGCCCGGGCCAGCCCCGTCGCCTGGGCGACCTCCGTGAGGGTCAGTTCGGCGCGGCCCTCGCCGAACGCCGTCAGGACCGTCAGCCCGCGGGCGAGGGACTCGACGAACTCCCGGCCGAGCTCCTGCTTGGACGCCCCCGTCCAGGTCGCGAGCCCGGAGGGGGCGGCGACGGACTCGCCCCGCGGAGCCTCGCGCAGGTCCGCCGCCAGGTCCTCCTCCATCGTCCGTACCGCCGAACGCAGCCTGGGCAGAAGGGAGTTCCGCAGATCCTCCGCCGTGTGCCGGCTCGTGTGGCTGACGACGCTCGCCACGCACGCGATCGTGCCGGTACGCGGGTCCCGTACGGGCACGGAAACCGCCACCAGCCCGGGTTCGATCAACTGGTCGTCCAACGCCCAGCCGTCCTGGCGCACTTGGACGGCCCACCGCTCGAAGTCGGGCCCGGGCGAGGACCGTTCGGGAACGGCCGGGAAGCCCTCGTCCCTCGGGTCCGCCGCCCGGCGCTCCCGCCAGCGCCGCCACTCCTGGTCCGTCCACTCCGTCGCGAACAGCGGTCCCGGCGCGGTGCGTTCGGCCGGGAGCAGGTCGCCGATGCGGAAGCTGAGGGACATCGCGCGGCGGCGGGTGGCCTGGTGGATGAAACGGATGCCGTCCCGGTCGGCGACCGCGAGCGACACCGACTCGTCCAGCTCGTCGGCGAGGGCGTCGGCGCGGGCGTCCAGGACGGAGGGCAGACGCAGGGCGGCGAGATAGGCGTTGCCCAGTTCCATGACCCGAGGGGTGAGAACCGCGTCCCGGCCGTCGAGACGGACGTACCCCATACGGGCGAGCGTCGCGGTGATCCGGTCGACCGTGGAACGGGCCAGCCCGGTGGCCCGTTCGAGCCCGCTGAGGCTCAACGTCCCGCCCGCCTCGGTCAGTTGACGCACCACCGCGACCCCCCGGATCAACGGCGAGACCGCCTCGGCGGGCACGGCGGCGGCAGGGTCGGCCAGCGTGATGTCAGCGGCGTCAGTGGGCATCGATTCTCCGGTACGGCGATCTCGGCAGCCCTACGGTAAGCCCGAGGCCCCTGAACCCGGGTCACCGTCCGACGAGCCCCAGCTTCCGCAGCTCCTGGCCCAGGACCGGAGCCAGCGCCCCGGCATAGGTTTCCGCCATGTGGCTCTCGTCGCGGTAGACGAACGTGTCGCCGACGACCACGGGGCAGCGGCCCGAGCGGGGGCACAGCCAGGGCTCGGGGTCGATCACGGTGGCACCGGCGCGCTGTGCGCCCTGGCGGTTGGCCTCCCGGAGGATGGGGTCCTTGATCGCGTCGCGCTGGTCCGGCTCGCACTTCTCCAGGCGGAGGGGATGGGTCGCCGCGCACTCGACGGGGTCGCCATTCGGCCAGGGGGTGTCGAGCAGGATGGCCACGTGGTCAGCGGCGCGGGCCAGGCGGTCGTAGACGCGTGCGTAGCCAGCCGTCCAGTCCCGCCGCGGGTCCTTCATCGGTTTCAGGGGGGTGGCCACCTCGGAGGAGGAGGCCAGGACCAGCATCGGGCGCAGCCGGGCGATCCGTGCCAGCGCGTCCTTCCGCCAGGTGTCGCACGACGTGTACGGGCCATGGCCGTTGACGGTCGTGACGTCGGCGGTCTTGCAGGACGACTTGGTCAGCGACACCAGCTTCCAGCCGTACCGGCGACTCAGCCGCTCCAGCGCCGGGAACCACTGGGCGGCATGGGAGTCGCCGTAGAGGACGACGGTCTTGGCCGCGGAGGGGTCGCCGTAGACGCAGGCGGGGGAGCGGGTGCCGGTGTAGTCGACGTGGCAGTTGTCGCGGTAGACGGCCGAGCGCTTCTTCTTGATGTCGGCGAGCTGTGGGGTCAGGTTGCGCGGCAGCGCGGTCGTGGAGGTGGCGAGGAGGGCGGTCAGGCGGGACTCCGGGTCCGGTGCCGTCGTCAGGGTCTCGGCCAGTCCGGGGACGCGGACGGTGGAGCTGATCGGTGGCGGGAAGGACGTCGAGACGAGGGCGACGGACACGACGGTCGCGGACAGGCCGAGGCCCAGGGCCACCGCCGTCGTCGGTCTACGGCGCAGCGCGGCGCTGAACCGGACCGGGTTCTCCACCAGGTGCAGGCTCGCCCAGGCCAGGACCAGGGCGGCCGCGCACAGCGCGAGGTTCAGCCGGAGCCCGGCGGCCCGGCCCAGGGCCGCGGGGCCGATCATCAGCAGCGGCCAGTGCCACAGGTACCAGCCGTACGACAGGTCGCCCAGCCGGGCCAAGGGGCGCAGCCCGATCGACCCCGACGGGGCACGGCAGCCGCCCGCGATCACCAGGGCCGCACCGAGGACCGGCAGCAGCGCGAAGTGGCCCGGGAACGGGGTGTCGTCGCCGTACAGGACCGCCGCCGCGCCGATGCCCGCCAGCCCCAACCAGGTGCCTGCGGCGGCCAGTTGACGGGGAAGGCGCTCCAACGCCCCTGTGCCGAAGGCCAGTAGGGCACCGACGCCCAGTTCCCACAGCCGGGTGTGCGGGCCGAAGTACGCCCAGGATGCGGAGGTTTGGGTCGCCCGGACGCCCAGGACGTACGACACCAGGCACAACGCGCCCAGCGGGAGGGCCCGCAGCCACCGTCGCCGTGTCAACTTCCAGCTGACGAGCAGGAGTACGGGCCACAGGAGGTAGAACTGCTCCTCCACGGACAGTGACCACAGATGCTGGAAGGGCGACGGCGAGCTTCCCTCGCGGAGATAGTCGGTGCCCGACCGCGCCAGGTCGACGTTCACGAAGTACAGGGCGCCGGCCAGCGCGTCGTGCATGAACTCGGCGTAGCGGATCTTCGAGGCGAAGAGCCGGCAGCCGGCGATGGTGGCCAGCGACACCAGGGTCGCCAGGGGGAGGATGCGCAGGGCGCGGCGGGCGTAGAAGCGCCGCAGGGAGAGCGATCCGGAGCGGTCGGCCTCGCGGAGCAGGCCCGAGGTGATGAGGAACCCGGAGATCACGAAGAAGACGTCGACCCCGGCATAGCCGCCCGCGACGTACGGGACCCCGGCGTGCGCCAGCACCACGAGCGTGACGGCGAGGCCGCGCAGTCCCTGGATGTCGGGCCGGAGCGGCGGCTTCGGCGGAGGGCCGGGGCGGCCGGGTCCGTACGGCGGTGATACGCCGGGGCGCCGGTCCGGCGCCGCCGTGTCGCGCGGTGGACCGGCGGTCGTGGGAGTGTGCGTCATGCCTGGAACTGTCCGCAGGACAGCGGGAGTTCGAGTGACTCGCGCCACACCTCTCCCGATCCCAGGCATGGCCATCGTGTGACGCGGGTCACCGCAGCGCGGTCTCGGCGGCGGACAGGGAAGGGTGTGGAGAACTCACTGCGTGCCCGTGTGCGAGCCGGGGATCCGGACGCGTTCAGGCACCTCTTCGACGAGCACGCCGCGGTGGTCCACCGGCACGCCGTCCGGATGACCGGCGACTGGGGCACGGCCGACGACATCGTCTCGCTGACCTTCCTGGAGGCGTGGCGGCTGCGCGAGCGGGTGCTTCCCGGTGACGACAGCCTGCGCCCGTGGCTGCTGGGGATCGCGACGAACGTCACGCGCAACACCGCGCGGGCGGCGCGCAGACACCAGGCCGCGCTCAGCAGGATTCCGCCGCCCGACCCCGTGCCGGACTTCGCCGACGAGGTGACCCGTCGCCTGGCCGACACCGAGGAACTGGCCGCCGCGCAGCGGGCGTTGAGCACGATGCGGCGCGGGGAGCGCGAGGTGTTCACGCTCTGCGTGTGGGAGGGCCTGGACGCCGCCACGGCCGCCGAGGCCCTAGGCGTGGCCGTCGGCACCGTACGGGCCCGGCTCTCGCGCGCGAGGAAACGCCTGCGCAGGCTCACCGAACTCGAACTCCGAGGCAGGAGCGGCACGGGGAACGGCGAAGCGCAACGCCCGGCCGCGGCCGGACAGTCACCGGATAGCCGCCATCAGGCGGCTCGGTCCACGCAGGAGACGAAGCGATGAACACCAACCCGCTACGACGCGATCAGCCGGCCGACCACCACGACCTGGCCGAGCTGCTGCCCGCGCCGGGCCGTCCAGTGCTCGCTCAGGGCCGCCACCGCGTACTGAGGGAACACCTGATGCAGCACATCACCCACGAGCAGTCCGCCACGACGACCACCTCACGTCCGTCCCCCGCCCGCCGGCGCCTCGTTCTCGTCGCCGCGCCGCTGGCCCTGGCCGCCGTCGTGGGCCTGGGCGTGGTGGCGGTCGACAACGCGCGGGACGGCAAGCACGGTACGGCCGCCGCGGGAGCCACCGCCGACCGTCGGAATGCCACGCGACTGCTGGACCGGATCGCCCTGGCGGCGGCCGACCGCCCGGCGGTCACGGTCCGCGACGACCAGTACATCTACACCAAGTCCCAAGGATCGGCGGCCGAGTTGGGCGTCGACTTCAGCAGTGCCGAGGAACTCGCGAAGCACAAGGGGACCTTCACGCCGAAGCCGTACAAGGGTGCCGTGCGGCAGGAGCAGTGGGATTCCGTGGACGGCAGGCGGGACGGTCTGCGGAAGGGTGTGGCGCTCGCCGACCCCTCCCAGAAGATGACCATGGACATGAGGGGAACCGGATATCTGACCTTCCGGCAGCTCCAGGCCCTGCCCACCGACCCCGGCGCGCTGCTGAAGAAGTTCTCCGGCGACGCCAGGAACGTAACGGCGGCCCGCCGCACGGAAGTCGTGGTCGAGAACCTCGGCGCGATCATCGACGAGGCCACCCTGCTCCCCGACCTCAGCGCCGCGATCTACCGTGCCACCGCCGAGCTCCCGGGCGTGAACGTCGTCGACCACGTCAAGGACGCCGCGGGGCGGGAGGGCGTCGGCCTCACGTTCAAGGGCGCCCCGAAGGGCTACGCCTGGGTCTTCGACTCGTCGAGTCTCGTCTACCTCGGCACAACCGACGCCGCTCTCCTGGGAGTTGGCATCGCGGACAGGACGGGTGAGGTACCGGTCAGCTCGTCCTGAGTGAGCCGCCAGGGGGGCGTCCGCCCCGGCAGGCGCCCCCTACCGCGTCCGAGTCACCGTCACCCGGTAGTTCCCCGCCGCGTCCGCCCCCGTCACCGCGATCCGGATCCCCCTCGTCGGGTCGTTGAAGCTCTCGCCCGCCGTGAACGGCGCGTCCGACAGCTCGGCCTGCACATTGGGGCTCCGGGTGCAGCCCCCGCTGTCCCGGTGTGCGTCGTACACCTTCACCGGGCCCATGCCCGTGTCCACGTCCGCTTCGACCTTGTAGATGAGGACGCCCGGCCGGCACACCGCCTCGTCGTTGCCCTCGCGGGTGCGCAGCTCCAGGGCGTAGCCCGTGCGTCGGGTGAGCGGGACGAAGACCAGCCGGGTGCCGGCGGTGCCCGGGCTTTCCAGCGGGGTCAGGGTGTACTCCGAAGTCCCCCTGGTCATCGCGCAGTTGACCTGTGACGGGTCCAGCCAGCCGAGCTTCCACTTGTGCCAGCCGAGGAGGTCGTTGTTGGCGCCCCAGTCCTCGCTCATGATGTCCCAGTGGCCGACCGCGCCCCCGCCCGCCTGGGTGTAGAGGTCGGGCAGGCCGAAGACGTGGCCGTTCTCGTGGGGGAGGACGCGGTAGCCGGTCTGGGAGTATGAGCCGGAGCCGTCGTCCTGGCGGGAGTAGACGAAGGACGCGTTGGAGACCGGGACGCCGTCCGCGACCGGGGCCTCCGTGTTGCCCGCGAACGTCACCGACAGGACCGTGTCCAGGGCCGAGGGGCCCGCGTTCGGGGTGACCAGGACGTTCAGGAGGTCGTACTGGCGGAAGTCCACGGTCGGGTCGGCGGCGGCCACGATGTCCTGGACGAGCTGCCGGTACCCGGGGTCGAAGGGCGCGCCGCGCTCTATGCCGTAGGACTTGAAGGACTTGGGCATGCGGAGCCAGTGGGTGACCGGGGTCTCGGGGCGGTAGTCGAGGCGGCCGTAGGAGCTGGTGGCGAACCACTCCTGGGTCTTGGGGAAGAACTCGCGGTACCGGTCCAGGGCGCTGCCCTCGCCGGGGGCGTCGGAGAAGTCGACCATCAGGGTCAGGGCGTGGACCGTGCCGGTGGAGCGGGAGTAGCCGCCCGGGGTGGGGATGCCCTCGGACATCTCGGTGTCGAGGGGGCCGTTGATCATGCAGGAGCCGAGTGCGGAGGTGCGGGCGAGCGCGACCGGGCCCGCCGCCGTCGTGGCGCCCGGGGTGAGGTGTCCGGTACCGGCCGAGGTGCTGACCGCGAGGGTCAGGACGGTCACGGACGCGAGGGCGGCCACGCGGCGCGGGCGTATCCGACGGCTGGGCTGCATGCAGGGACCCTTCGCGCCAACGGCAGCCGCCGGTCTCCGGCTGCACCCTTTCGATCACCCTGTGTCGTGTGCTGCCAGGGCGCGCGCTGGAGGAGACCGACCGTGTGTTTCTCGCTGGTAGGGGGCCGAACGGGGAGCCTCGCGGGGGCGCCGGGCGAAGATCCAAACCGGAATCCCGGCGAATGTGACTCAGGTCACATCAGAACAATCGTGGAGGTGGAAATAACCGGGGAGCGTCTCCCCGTTTAGCCATGTGTCCGAGCGAAACGGGGAGTGCTTCCCCGGATCGCCTCAGCAGTCCAAGACCTTCAGGAGCACGCCGTGACGACCGCGACCCCCGTACAGCGAAAGGTGACCCGGCCCCGTGCCGACGCTTTGCGCAACCGGGAGCGGATCGTCACCGCCGCCCGCGAGATGTTCGTCGAGTTCGGCCCCGATGTGCCGCTCGACGAGATCGCCCGCCGGGCCGGCGTCGGCAACGCCACGCTTTACCGCAACTTCCCGGACCGTGACGCCCTCGTTCGCGAGGTCGTGGTCTCGGTCATGGACCGTACGGCGGAGGCCGCAGAGCAGGCGCTCAACGAGACCGGCGACGCCTTCGCCGCTCTGGAGCGCTTCGTGCACGTCTCCGCGGACGAGCGGATCAGCGCGCTGTGCCCGATGATCTCCGGCACCTTCAACCAGTTCCATCCGGACCTGGAAGCCGCGCGAGAGCGGGTCGAGGAACTCATCGACGAGGTCATGGAACGGGCCAGGAGGGCCGGGCAGCTCCGGCCCGACGTGGGAGTCGGCGACCTGATGGTCGCCGTGGCCCAGCTCAGCCGGCCGCCGGCCGGCACCGGTTGCCTCAGCGCCGACCGCTTCGTACACCGACACCTGCAGCTGTTCCTGGACGGACTGCGGGCCCCGGCCCGCTCGGTCCTGCCCGGCACCGCCGCGACGATGGAGGATCTCCGGCAGCCCTGACCGATCAGTTCAGAGCGTCACGCCAGTCTCAACAGACAAATTTCCGGCTCTCGTCGATGTAGACGAGCCGTCCCCGATCACGTCCCTCTACGTCCTTCTTCCGTATTTTTCCGTCACGAAGTCCCGAAGTGGGTACCACCATGTCTGAAACAGCTCGAAGCGCCCCAGGCGCTCTCGACAAGGCCTCCGAGGCCGCCGAGCACGAAGCCCATTCCAACCGCTGGAAGGCGCTCGCGTTCATCGCGCTCGCCCAGCTGATGGTCGTGCTCGACGCGACCATCGTGAACATCGCCCTCCCGTCCGCCCAGACCGACCTGGGCATCTCCGACGGCAACCGGCAGTGGGTCGTCACGGCCTACGCCCTCGCCTTCGGCGGACTCCTCCTCTTCGGCGGCCGCATAGCCGACCTGTGGGGCCGCAAGCGCGCCTTCGTCGTCGGCCTGACCGGCTTCGCCGCCGCGTCCGCGCTCGGCGGAATCGCCACCACCGGCGCCATGATGTTCGGCGCCCGTGCCCTCCAGGGCGCGTTCGGTGCCCTGCTCGCGCCCGCCGCGCTCTCCCTGCTCGCCGTGATGTTCACGGACGCCAAGGAACGCGCCAAGGCGTTCGGCATCTACGGCGCGATCGCCGGTGGCGGCGGCGCCGTCGGCTTCATCCTCGGCGGTGTGCTGACCGAGTACCTGGACTGGCGCTGGACGTTCTTCGTGAACATCCCGTTCGCGATCGTCGCCGCGCTCGGCGCGTACTTCGTCATCCGCGAGCCGGAGGGCGGCCGCAACCGCAACCCGCTCGACATCCCGGGTGTCCTGCTCTCCACCCTCGGCCTGGTCTCGCTCGTCTACGGCTTCACCCGCGCCGAGACCGACGGCTGGGGCGACTCCTCCACCATCGGGCTCTTCATCGCTTCCGCGGTCCTGCTGGCCTCGTTCGTCATCGTCGAGTCCAGGGTCAAGGCCCCGCTGCTGCCGCTGCGCGTGATCACCGACCGCAACCGCGGCGGTATCTACCTCTCGCTCGGTATCGCGATCATCGCGATGTTCGGCACCTTCCTGTTCCTCACCTACTACCTCCAGGTCGTGAAGGGCTTCTCGCCCATCAAGACCGGCTTCGCCTTCATGCCGATGATCGTCGGCATGATGGTCGGCTCGACCCAGATCGGCACCCGCCTGATGACCCGCCTGCCGGCCCGCCTGCTCATGGGCCCCGGCTTCCTGGTCGCCGCGGTCGGCATGCTCCTGATGACGCAGCTGGAGATCGGCTCGTCGTACGCCTCGATCATCCTGCCCGCGATGATGCTGCTCGGTCTCGGCATGGGTACGGCGTTCATGCCGGCCATGTCCCTGGCCACCCTGGGCGTCGAGCCCCGGGACGCGGGTGTCGCCTCCGCGATGGTCAACACCTCGCAGCAGGTGGGCGGCGCCATCGGTACGGCCCTGCTGAACACGATCGCCGCGTCCGCGACGACCGCGTACATCAAGGACCACATCGCCTCGGCCGGTACCTCCAAGACCCAGCAGCAGCTGGTCGCCCTGCAGGGCCAGGTGCACGGCTACACCAACGCCATCTGGTTCGCGGTCGGCATGCTGGTCGCGGCCGCGGTGATCGTCGGGGTCCTCGTCAACGCCGGCACGCAGGGTTCCGACCCGGTCGCCTCCGGTGACGACGTCGATGACGAGTTCAAGATCCCGGTCGTCGCCCACTGACGACGTCCGGCCGGTCGTACCCCCTTCGCACCATCCGTGCCTACGGGGAAGGGGACGCCCCGTAGGCACGACTCCCAGGAACTGCCCTGGTTCTCGCCTGAGTTGAGCGGCTCAGCGGAGCCAGGGCAGGTCCGCGCCCGCTTCGTTCGGCTGAAGTCCCTCGGCGACGATCTCCATGATCTCGCCGAGGGACTTCTGCTGTTCCGGCGTCAGCCGCTCGAACAACGCCTGCCGTACGGCGGTCACATGGCCCGGAGCGGTCCGGCGGAGCACGCCGTAGCCCTCGTCGGTCAGCACCGCGAACTGGCCGCGCTTGTCGGAGGGGCAGTCCTCGCGGCGCACCCAGCCGTTCTTCTCCAGGCGCGCGATCGCGTGCGAGAGACGGGAACGGGTGATCTTCGCGTTCATGGCCAGCTCGGTCATCCGCAGCCGGCGGCGCGGGGCCTCGGCGAGCTGCACGAGAAGGCCGTAGTAGATGTGCGGCATGCCCGCGTCGCGCTGGAGCTGGCGGTCCAGATGGTCCTCCAGGAGGGTGCTGGCGTGCATGTAGAAACGCCAGACGCGCTGCTCCTCGGCGGTGAGCCAGCGGGGTTCGTCGGAGGGTGCCGTTTCGTCAGCGGGTGCGGGTGCCGTGTTCATGCACTCCACTGTACGAGAGCTCTCCTTGAAGGTTAAACAAACGGGGCGTAAGCTCCGATGAAGGAAGTTTGAGAGTTCAAGCATCCAGTCGAGCACACAGTCCGAACCTGGGGAGTGACCGTCATGTCCACCGCCGCACCGGAGCGCATGCCCGCCCTCTATCTCAGCCACGGCGCCCCGCCCCTCGCGG
>NZ_JBXVPZ010000117.1:0-23074 GCF_057961495.1 Streptomyces sp. P5F9
GTCCTCGTCCTCGGCGGCCGACGCGGGTGGGCGGGGGGCGTCCTCTCCTCGCCCACCCGCGTCGGCCGCCGAGGACGAGGACCTGCGGGAGAAGCAGCCATGCGCGGCGACTCGGGGCTCCGAGGGCTCAGCCGGTGAATTCGTCGACGCCGAGGGCGAAGTCCCAGTGGCCGACCCCGTTGCCGGCGAGGGCCACCGTGACCAGGCCCATTCCTTCCAGCCAGTGCGCCATTTTCAGGCCGCCGACGTCCAGCGGGCGCAGCCCCAGGCTCTCGATGAATGCCGCCACGTCCGTCTTGGCCTGTGCGCTGTCGCCGGCGATGAAGACGCTGGGCCGGCCCTTCTCCAGGACATTGCGGAAGATGGTGTTGAACCCCTTCACCACGCTGGCGCCGGCCGGGGCCACCTTGGCGACTTCCTGCGCGACCGAGGTCTCCTCGCTGTGGGCCAGTCCGTCGAACGTGGCGTTGAAGGGGTTGCTGATGTCGACGATGACCTTGCCCGCGAGGGCGTCGCCGTACTCGGTCACGACCGGGACGACACCGTCGTACAACAGGGCCGTGATGACGATGTCCCCGGCCGGGGCTGTGCCCCACTTGCCCGTCGTCGCGCCGCCGCCCAGAGCCTTGGCCACGGCATCGGCCTTGGACTGATCGCGTCCCATGACCTCGACGGTGTTGCCGCCCGCCACCGCGAGCGTGCCGATGGCGCGGGCCATGTTCCCCGTACCGATGAGGGTGATGCTGCTCATGAGGTGTCCTCTCTTCTCTTCCTGGTTCATTCCTGGTGGTTCATTCCTGGTGGGTGGTTCAGATGGCGGTGGTGCCGCCGTCGGCGACCAGTTCCAGGCCGTTGACGTAGCTGGAGTCGTCGGAGGCTAGGAACAGGGCGATGGTGGCGATCTCTTCGGGGCGGCCCATCTCCCCGCGGGGGATGAGGGACTCGAAGGCGGTCCTGGTCGCCTCGTCGAACAGTTCTTCCTGCTTGGCGGTGGCGACCTGGCCGGGGGTCAGGACGTTGACACGGATCTTGCGGTCGCGCAGTTCGTTGAGCCAGACGCGGGCCCAGGCCTGCTGGACGGCCTTGCTTCCCGCGTAGAGGCTCCAGCCGGGGAAGGCGCCGAGGGAGGCGTTGGATCCGGTCATGAAGATGGAGCCGCCGTCGTTGAAGAGCGGGAGGGCCTTCTGGACGGCGAACAGGGTGCCGCGGGCGTTGAGCCCGAACCAGGTGTCGAACTGGGCCTCGGTGATCTCGCCGAGCGGGGCGGGCTCGCCGCCGCCGGCGCTGGCCCACAGCACGTCGATCGAGCCCTTCTCCCGCTTGACGGTGTCGTACAAGCGGTCCAGGTCCGCCAAGTCGGCCGCGTCACCCTGGACGGCGGTGACGTTGCGGCCGATCAGCTTGACGGCGTCGTCCAGTGCCTCCTGCCGCCGGGCCTGGATGAAGACGTGCGCTCCTTCCTCGACGAACAGTTTGGCGCCGGCCAGTGCCATGCCGGTGGATCCGCCGGTGATCACCGCTACCTTGCCATCGAGCTTTCCCATGATCACTCCGTAGAATTGATAGGTATCCGAATTGGGTATCCGAATGAATTGACGAGTATCCGAAACAGTGAACCCTTGCCATTTCCCGACTCGTTGTGATTCGGGTGCCGGCCGTCAGCCGGCGGGAAAGTAATGGCCGTTGTCCAAATCGGCGAGCAGGCCGGGCTGGGCGGGTTCCCAGCCGAGGGTCCGGCGGGTTGTCAGATTGGACGCCGGGTAGCTCTGCGTGACTATGTTCGCGAGGAATCCGAAGTATCCCGGCACCATGAGTATGTCCGCGGGAACGCTGACGACGGGCAGGTCCAGACGGCTGCCGATGGCCTCGGCGATCTCGCGGAACGGGATGCCCCCGTCCCCGACCGCGTGCCAGTACTTGCCGGCCGGCCCCTTCTCCAGCGCCAGGCGGAACAAGGAGGCGACATCGCGGATGTGCACGGCGTTCCACAGGTTCGCGCCGTCGCCGGGGTAGCCGACGAAACCCTTCTCCTTCGCGAGCGCGATCAGCACGGGGAGGAAGCCGGCACGATCGGTCGTGCTGTGCGCGATGTTGGCGATCCGCACGATCGAGGACCGCACTCCCTGCTCGGCGAGGCCGATCACGGTGCTCTCCACGATGTTGCGAACCCGCAGGGTGCCCTTGTACTCGTCGCCGCTGGGAAGGGCCGGGTCCTCCTCGGTGGCCGGCCGGCCCAGGTCCCCGCCCGAGCCAATGCTCCCCGCCGCGACCAGCGGCTTTCCGGTTCCCGCGAGTGCCTCGCCGTACGCGAGCATGATCGGGAGTTCCGCGGCGGCCACGGCGTCGAGCCCGCCGGAGGGGAGCAGGTCCTGCCTGTGCGCGACGTGGATGACGCCGTCGGAGTCGGCGGCCGCCTCCTTGAGTCCGTCGAGATCCTGGAGGTCGCCGCGACGCACCTTCGCGCCGAGCGCGGACAGCGCCGCCGCGGCGGTGTCCGACCGGGCCAGGCCGGTGACCTCGTGTCCGGCGGCGATGAGCTCGGGGACGATGTACGAACCGGAATGGCCGGTCCCGCCAGTGACGAAAACGCGCATGCTGTTGCTCCTTGCGGGAGTAGGTGGAGGGGTCGTTCGGTCGTTCTTCTCGGGCCGTGGATCGACCGGCCTGATGTGGCGTGGTGTGGCGCGAGAGGCGGTGGTGCGAGAGGCGGTGGTGCGGTGCGCTCAGCTGAGAATGCTGACCCCGAGGGAGAAGTTGGTGTGCTTGAGGGAGTGGGCGACGAGGCCCAGCTGCAACAGGGCGACGTTCTCCAATGCCCGCGCCATGGGCAGCTCCCCGATGTCCATCGGACGTAGCCCCAGGCTCTCGATGAACGCCGACACGCGTGCCTTCGCCCGCGCGTCGTCGCCGGCGATGAACACGTCCAAGGGGCGCCCCTCGGTTTGGCCGGCCGCCAGAACATGGGAGAACAGGGTGTTGAACGCCTTGACGACATGAGCGCCGGCGGGGGCCGCCTTGGCGATCTCCTGCGCGCCGGAAGTGCCGTCGGGGGTGACAAAGCTCTGGAAATCGGGGGCGACGGGGTTGGCGATGTCGATGATGACCTTGCCGTGCAGTGCGTCCCCGTACTCGCTCACCGCGGCCGCCGCGCCGGCGTACGGCACGGCGAGGACAACGATGTCCCCGGCCGGGGCGGCGCCGGCCGTCCCGACGGTGGCGCCGCCGAGCGCGCCGGCCAGTTCCTTGGCCTTGGCCGGGTCGCGGCCGATGATCTCGACGGTGTTGCCGCCGGCCAGCGCCCGGCGGGCCAGGGCGGCGGCCATGTTCCCCAGGCCGATAATGCTGATGCTGCTCATTGGTCTGCCTGCTTTCGTCGACACCGTCGAATGACGCGATGGGCGGCGCTCAATTCCTGATGTGTTCATTCGGGGCCTGGTCCTGCCGGCAAGTTCCGATGTCGAATTCTCGTGCGGAACTTTCGTGCGGAACTCTCGTGCCGAACTCTTGTGCCGAATTCTTGTAGCGAATTCGCTTCGACCTCATCAGGTACCTATTCAGACTGCCACTGGCCCGAGTTGGTGTCCAAGACCTCTTTTGGACGTGGTGATACCCTGAATGCATCACCGGACCGGGAGGCGTCATGGATCTGGATCTGGACCTGCGCAAACTGCGTTACTTCGTCGCTGTGGCCGACCGGTTGCACTTCGGCCACGCCGCCGATGAGCTGCATATCGCGCAGCCGGTGCTCAGCCGGCAGATCCGCGCGCTGGAGCAGGACCTCGGCGCCTCGCTGTTCACCAGGGATCGGCACGGCGTGGCGCTGACCGACGCGGGCCGACAGCTGCTGGCCGACGCCGGTCCGCTGCTCGCCTCCACACACGCGATCCGCCGCCGGGTGTCCGTGGCCGCCCGTGGCAGCCGGCGGCTGATGGTCGGTTTCCGGGCCGGCATCCCGGTCATCCCGGCGGCGCGGGCGTTCGAGGCCCGGCACCCGGACGTGGTCGTGGACGTGCAGCGGATCGACGGGGACGACCAGGCCCCGATGCTGCTCGACGGCCGCATCGACGTCGCCTATGTGCGGCTGCCCATCGACGAGACCGGCCTGCGCGTCACCCCGCTGTACGCCGAGCCGCGGGTGGCGGTGCTGCCCGCCGGCCACCGGCTGGCCGGCAAGGAGGAGCTCACCGAGGCCGACCTGGCCGGCGAGCCCCTGATCTGGCATGCCGACCCGAGCACGCAGCCCACCAGGCGCCCGCACCCCAACGCCGGGTACCGGGTGCGCGGGGTGGACGAGACGCTTGAGCATGTCGCGGCCGGCCGCGGCATCTCGTTCCTGGCCCGTTCGGCGAGCGTTTTCTACTCCCATCCGGACGTCGTCTATGTGCCCATCCCGGATCTGGCGCCCGAGCAGGTGTGCCTCGCGGTGGCGGCATCGCGCACCTCGCCGGTGGTCGATGACTTCGTCACCGCGGCTCAGGCGACGGCCGAGATCACGGCAGAATGCGGGAATTACGAAATGTGGCAGCTGGGAAGCGATGCCGTTTCCTAGTGCCAGGCATCAGGCATCAGGCGTCAGGCAGCGAAGCCGCCAGACCCTCCCACGTCCCGTGCACGTCCTCCCCGACCATCCCGAACTGCGTGATGACAGCGACGCGTTGACCGTCCTCGTCGTCGAGTTCGAGCGCCGAGGCCGGACCGTGCGCCGCCGCGGAACGCACGAGACGGCCCGCCGGGACACCCGCCAGGCCGATCTCCACCGAACTCTCCGCGAGCGCCGCGAACACCCGCCCGCCTACGGTCCGATCGGTCACGTGCACCCGGCCGGCGCACGCCTGCATGACCGCCGGGGCGAACACCGCGACCCCGATGGGCAGTCCGGCAGTCCGACGGAGCAGACGTGGTCGAGGACCGACGCCACTACGCCGACCTCGACCGGCCGGTGCTCGCCGCCGCGACAGCGGTGGAACGCAGCGCGCCGGGCACTCCCGCAGTCCGCCAACACCGCGTCTCGCTGGGCCAGTTGATCGCCGTTCTCCCACGCCGGGACCTCGAAAGGCGCTGACGCTACGGCGGTCCGCGCACCGGCATGGACCGTGGGCGCCAGACCGACTAGCAGCCGGTCACCCTCGGACAGCAACCGCCCCTGGTGCGCGGCCCGGCCCTCCGCGTCGAGCGGGCGCAACGCGACCGCGCCTGTGTGTGCGACGTTCGGGGAAGCACAGTTTTCCTACGGCGGCTACGACCACGCCCGACTGCGCAACGTCCCCTGGTACGGGGTGAGTTTGGACTCAGGTCTCCGCCAGACGATACGGACCCGCTCGTCGGGAGGGGGAGCGAGGACGCGTTTCCAGAGGACGAGGCCTTCGTCACTGGGTTGCCCGACCGCCGCCCGAGGCACTCAAAGCGCCCTCTCTCCCTCGGAGTTCATGTCCGGGGACACCGTTCGCCGTTCTTCACCACGGTCACCACGGTCACCGCGACCAGGGTGGTCACGGCGTGTGGTCCGGGCCCCGTATCTGGGAGCACATCTTCCAGTCGCCGGCGAGCAACTGGGTCCGGTCTTCAGGGGTGGTGTCCTGGGATTCGACGCGGCCGAAGCCCTGGGCGCGGGCCAGGTCCTGCGGCGAAACTACGAGTGCGACGGGCCGAGGCCACAGGACCGAAGGCGGAACCTCGCCTGGCTCGCCGGTACTGCGGTACCGGCGACTCTCATCCTCAGGGCGCGCCCCGCTCTGGGTCGGGCTACTTCCCTGCGGTGGCGCAGAGTTCGGTGTCGATCAGCGCGTTCTGCGCCGTTTCCGTGGACAGGTCGGACGCGCCGTCGCCCGTCGCCTCCAGGACCACGGTGTGGCGGCCGTCCGCGCTGACCCCGTCGCGGGTGGTGTAGCCCATCAGGTCACCGGCGTGGCTGTAGTAGACGCCGCCGCAGGTCAGGGGGATCTCCATCAGGCCCAGGCCGTAGCGGGCGCCGGGCCAGACGGGGTCCAGGGACGCGGCTCGTACTGTCGTCTTCATCTCCGCGAGCTGGGCCGGGTGCAGGAGCCTGCCGCCCAGGAGGGCGGAGAAGAAGCGGGTGAGGTCGTTGGTCGTGCTGATCATCGCGCCGGCCGAACCGGCGGCCGTCGGGTTGACGTCGGTGACGTCGATGGTCGGGCCGGATCCGCCGAAGTCCGAGTAGCCGTGCAGGTGTTGGCCGGGGATGCGGGACGAGGTGTCCGGGGCGGACGTGTCACGCAGGCCCAGCGGGCGGATGATGCGCCGGGTGACCTCCTGCTGCCAGGTGTGGCCGGTGGCCTTCTGGATGATCATTCCGGCGAGGATGTAGTTCGTGTTGGAGTACTCCCATTGGGTGCCCGGCGCGAAGTCCGGGGCGTGGCGCATCGCGATGCCGACCAGCTGTTGCGGGGTCCAGGTGGTGTAGCGGTCGGCCTCGAAGTCCGCCACCGTGCTGATCTCGGGGAAGTCGGCGGTGTAGTTGAAGAGTCCGCTGGTGTGGCTCAGCAACTGCCTTACGGTGATGGCGTTTCCGTCGTTCCCGTTCCCCGACACCGTGCCGGGCAGCCAGTGTTCGACCGTGTCGTCCAGCGACACCCTGCCCTCGCCGACCAGTTGGAGCATCACCGTCGACACGAAGGCCTTGGTGCTGCTCGCGATCCGGAACTTGTCGGTGACGCGGGCCGCCCGGCCCGTGGCGGTGTCGGAGACCCCGGTGGTCGCGTAGCGCCGTCCGTCCGGGCCCGTCGACTGGGCTACGACGGCGACGGTGCCCGTCTTCTGGATCGCGTCCACGCTCTGCTGGAGCGTGGTGCGCTGCCGGGACTTCGTGGAGCTCGCGCCGTCCTTCGCGCTCGCCGCGGGTGTCGCCAGGCCGAGGCCGAGCGCGGCCAGTGCCGCTACGGCGGTGAGGTGACGGATCGTCATCATGGGCTGTCCCCTTAGGAGTTGGTGGTCCGGAACACCGGACTCGCGGTGTGTTCCGGTGTGTTCACCAACCTAGGGAGACGGCGCGCGGTGATCGATCCAGTGCGCAGGCCGGTCCGGTGTACAGCCAGCTGTACCAAGGGTGTGGGGAAAACCTCAGCCCAGCCGCCGTAGATCCTCCAGGTAGCGCAGGACGGCCGCGACCCGGCGGTCCACCTGGTCCGTCGGGGACAGGTCGAGCTTGGCGAAGATGCTGCGGATGTGTTTGTGGACGGCGCCGTCGGTGACGACGAGCTTCCCGGCGATGGCGGAGTTGCCCAACCCCTCGGCCATCAGGGCGAGTACGTCCCGTTCGCGGGGGCTGAGCCGGTCGAGGCGGGTGTCCTGGCGGGAGCGGGTGAAGAGCTGGGCGACGACCTCCGGGTCGATGGCGGTGCCGCCGGCTGCCACGCGGTGCAGGGCGTCGAGGAACTCCTCGACCCGGCCCACCCGTTCCTTGAGCAGATAGCCGAGCCCGCTCACCCCGCCGCCGAGCAGCTCGGTCGCGAAGCTCTGCTCGACGTATGCCGACAGCACCAGCACCGCCAGGTCGGGGCGCCGGCGCCGGGCCTCGACCGCGGCGACGATGCCCTCGTCGGTGTGGGTCGGCGGCATCCGTACGTCGAGGATGGCGACGTCCGGCTTGTGGACGTCGATGGCGTCGAGGGCCTCGTCCGGGGTGCCCGCGGTGGCCACCACGTCCAGTCCCTCGGCGCGCAGCAGCAGGGCGAGGCCCTCGCGCAGCAACGGGTCGTCCTCGGCGATCACAATCCGCATGTCAGGCCTCATGTCGTCTCACGTCCCACATTCCACATTCCACAGTTCACGCTCCACGGCTCAAGTAGCCCATCGCAGGCTCCCTTTGCTCGTCACGATCCCCAACTCACCGGCCACAGGGGAGATCCACGGTGAGGACGGTCGGGCCACCCGGTGGGCTGGTCAGGGTGAGGTCGCCGTCGTGTGCGGCGATACGGCGGCGGATACCGGTGAGACCCGAGCCGCCCTCCGTGTCAGCGCCTCCTCGCCCGTCGTCCTCGACGCGCAGGACGAGGCGGCCGCCGGTGCCGCGTGCCGTGATCGTGGCATGGGCGGCGCCGCTGTGCTTGGCGATGTTGGTCAGGGCCTCGGCGACGACGAAGTAGGCGGTCGCCTCGACGGAGGCCGCGCAGCGTGCGGGTACGTCCACGTCGATCCGGCACGGCACCGCGCAGTCCGCGGCGAGACCCGAGAGCGCGCCCGCGAGCCCCCGGTCGGCCAGTACCGGCGGCAGGATGCCGCGCGCTACCGTCCGCAGCTCGGCCAGCGCCATCTCGGCGGCGGACTGGGCGCGTTCGAGGAGTTCGTCGGCGTCGGCCGGGTCACGGGCCACCATGCGGCGGGCCGCCCCGAGCAACACGGCTACGGAGACAAGGCGGTTCTGCGCGCCGTCGTGCAACGACCGCTCGATACGCCGGAGTTCGGTGGCGTGCGCGTCGAGGGCGGCGGCGCGGGTCGCGGTCAACTCCGCGACCCGCAGGGAGAGATCGACGTCGGGACCGGCCGCGAGGAGGTGGCGTCCGGGGCCCGACTGCAACCGGGCCATGCCGGGCGCCAGCCCCAGGATGATCGCGATCCAGCCCACGCCCAGCAGCGCCACGGCGAGAGCGTCCGGCCAGGTGTGCGCGTTGCCGATGCCGAGCGACGTGGCCGTCGTGTTCTCCGGCATGAACGTCCAGTACAGCGGGAACGCGCTGTCCCGCACGGCCGTGATCGGCAGCAGCACACCGAGCAGCCCGAGCAGCAGGCCGAGGGTGGAGTGCCGTAGCAGCCAGCGCAGTTCGCGGTGGGTGGTGGCGTCGACGAGGGCGGCCCGCAGCCGGGTGGGCGGGGGCTGCGGCGCTACGACCTCGGGGCCCCGGCGGGCGAGCCGGTCACGTTCGCGTCCGGCCAGGGCGTGCAGGGCGCGCAGCGACGCCGGGGCCATCAGCAGCCCCACCCCGACCACGCTCGTCACGGCGGTGAGGGCCAGCCAGAGCAGCAACAGCGCTGCGAGCACAGCTGTGTTGAGCCCGGAGGCGAGCTGGGCGACGGCCCGGCCCGCGGCGCTCAGGGTCCGTAGCGCGATGTCCTTGAAGCTCTCGCCTTGGGCGGCTGTCCCACCGCCCGCCTCGCTCGTGCTCGCTGTCATGCGAACGACCCTATGCCGTACGTGAGTTCTCCGTGGGCGGAGGAAGAGGGGAGTACAGCCTGCTGTACCCCGAACCGGGCGGGCTGCGGGATCGGCCGCGAGGGGTGCTGATCCATAGCGTCGACGACGACAGCCGGACCCCCGGAACGCACCGCTCAGTACCACGGGAGAAGCCCCCATGCCGAACACGACGACGACCGAACCCGACCGCCTCAGCCCAGGGGACATCGCCCGCACCCTGCTCTGGATCGTGGTCGTGGCCAGCGCGCTCACCAATATGGCGGCCTCCTTCGGCGGCGCCGACACCTGGGTGCACCTGGTGTGCGGCGCGGTCACCGTCCTGTGCGCGGGCACCCTCGTCGTACGCAACGTGCGGGGCCGGCGATGAACACCACAGCAACTGCCATGACCTCCGCCGCGATCGCCCTGGAGGGCGTCAGCAAGGCCTATCCCGGAGGCGTACGCGCCCTGGACGACGTGTCGTTGACCGTGGAGCGCGGCACTTTCCTCGCCGTGATGGGGCCTTCGGGTTCCGGCAAGAGCACGCTGATGCACTGCGCCGCCGGGCTCGACTCCCCGACGTCGGGCAGTGTCCGAATCGACGGTCACGAGATCGCCGGGCTGAACGAGACCAAGCGCACCCAACTCCGCCGCGAGCGGGTGGGGTTCGTGTTCCAGGCGTACAACCTGATCCCCTCCCTCTCCATCGAGGACAACATCACGCTGCCGCTCCGGCTCGCGGGCCGTAGAGCGGACCGCGACTGGCTGCGCACGCTGGTGGAACGGGTCGGGCTGGCCGACCGGTTGAGCCATCGCCCGGCCGAGCTGTCCGGCGGGCAGCAGCAACGGGCCGCAGTGGTACGGGCGTTGGTGGCCCGCCCGGCGGTCGTGTTCGCCGACGAACCGACCGGCGCGCTCGACCTGCGCAGCGCCCACGAGGTCCTCGACCTGCTCCGCGACCTCGTGAACGACCTGCACCAGACGGTCGTGATGGTCACCCACGACCCGGCCGCCGCCGCCCGCGCACACCACGTGCTGGTGATGGCCGACGGCCGGGTCGTCGACGCCCTCAAGGCACCGACCGCCGACGAACTGGCCGCCCGTCTCGTCGAGTTGGGGAGGATCTGAACCATGTTCCGTCTCGCGACACAGATGGTCGGGCACCGCGTCACCGCGCTGATCGCCGTGGCCTGCGCGGTCCTCGGCGGTGCGGCGCTGATCACCGCCACCGGCGTCCTGGCCGAGTCCGGCCTCCGTTCCCACCTGCCCGCCGGGCGCCTCGCCGGAGCGTCGGTCGTGGTCGCGGCCGACCAGGAGTTCCACCCGCCCGGCGATCTGGCGCTCGCGCTGCCGGAACGCCGTAGGGTCCCGGCCCAACTGGTCGGCGAACTGGGCCAGTTGCCGGGCGTGACCGCGTCGGTCGGCGACATCGGCTTCCCGGCCGCTCTCGTCGACGCGCACGGTCGGGTCGTACCGTCGTCGTCCGGAGATCCTCAGGTAGCGGGTCACGGTTGGTCCTCGACGAAACTGCTGGCGGAGGCGCAGGTCACCGGCAGCGCGCCGACCTCCTCCGGTGAGGTCGCGGTCGGCAGCGCCACCGCCGCCGCGGCCGGCATCAAGCCGGGCGACCGCGTCCAGGTCGTCGTCAACTCCCGTCCCGCGAGCGGCTATCGCGTATCGGCGGTGGTCAACGCACCGGGCGCCGGCGTCTACTTCGCCGACAAGACGGCCGTAGGATTGTCCGGTCGCTCCGACCGTGTCGATCTGGTCGGTCTCCGCACCGCGCCCGGTGCCGAGGCACGGGTCGCCGCCGAAGTCCGTACGAAGCTGAAGGGCACCGGGCTCCTGACCGTCACCGGGGCCGAACGGGGCGACACCGCCGCACCCGGCGCCGGAGCCTCACGCTCGCTGCTCGTGCTGCTCGCCGGGTCGCTCTCCGGGATCGTTCTGCTGATCACCGGGTTCGTGATGGCGAGCGCGCTGGCCGTGGCGATCGGTGGGCAGCGGCGGGACCTGGCGTTGATGCGGGCCGTCGGGGCGACTCCGAAGCAGATCCGGCGGTTGGCCGCCGCGCAGTCCACCGTCGTGGCCGCCGTGGCCGTGGCACCCGGGGTGGGGCTCGGGTATCTGCTGGCCGGACAGTTCCGCGGGCTGCTCGCGGACCGGGGGGTCATCCCGGCCGAACTGCCCCTGACCTTCGGCCCGTTGCCCGCGCTCGCGGCGATCGTGCTGATGCTTCTCGCCGTGCAGGTGTCGGCCCGTTGCTCGGCGTGGCGCACCTCGCGGATGCCGGCCACCGAGGCGGTCGCCGAGTCGCGGAGCGAGCCGCGCAATCCGTCGCGGGCCCGGACCCGTATCGGCGTGGTCGTCATCGTCGTAGCGACGGTCATGTCGGCCCTGCCGCTCTTCTCCCGCACGGTCATCGGCGCTACGGCCACCTCCCTCGCCGGGATCATCGGGGCGATCGGGCTGGCCATGGCGGGACCGGCGCTGGTGCGGGGCATCGGCGGTGCGGCGGCGCGGGCGACGCGGTCAGGGGCTTCCGCGCCGACCTGGCTGGCGATGGCCAACCTGCGCGCCTACGCCCTGCGCAACGCGGGGATCGTCTCCACGCTGGCCATGGCGGTCGTGTTCGTGCTGACGTACACCTTCACGCAGACGACCGTGCTGGCCGCCACCGCCCAGGACACCAGCGCTGGCACCCTGGCCCAACTGCGCCTGAGCGCACCGGGGTTGGGCGGGCTGCCGGCCGACACGCTCGCCGCCGTACGGAAGACGCGGGGCGTACGGGCCGCCGCTCCCGTCGGGACGACCACCGTGGTGTGGGAGTACAAGCAGTTCGGTGACCCGACGGTCGACTCGGGTCCCGCGACGATCCTCACGCCGGACGCGGCGGGTGTTCTCGACCTCGACGTACGGGACGGCAGCCTGAGTCGGCTGTCCGGTAGGACAGTTGCTGTCAGCAGTGATGTCGCGCGGACGCGTTCCGCGACGGTGGGGCACACGGTGGATCTGGTCCTCGGGGACGGAACTCGCGTCGGCGCCACGGTAGTTGCCGTGTACGGGCGGGGGCTCGGCTTCGGCACGGTGGTGCTGTCGCACGACCTGGCCGCCGGGCACACGACCACGGCCCTCGACCAGTCCCTCCTGATCCGTACGGACGGTTCGGCGAAGGCGCGGCAGAACCTCACGGCTCTCGCGGCCGCCCGCCCCGGACTGACCCTCGGACCCGCCAACTCCCCTTCCACCGGCGGCCTCAAGGACGCGCCGCCCGAGGTGTGGATCAACCTCGCGACGATCGTGGTGCTGCTCGTGTATCTCCTGCTGAGCATCGCCAACAAGCTGGTCGCGGCCACCGCCCAGCGGAGGGTGGAGTTGGGTGCCCTCCGGCTCAACGGCACGACTCCCCGCCAGATCCGGGCGATGATGCGCCGCGAGGCCGCGGTGACGGCGGCCACGGCACTCACCACGGCTCTGCTGCTCTCCGCGATCCCGCTGGCGTTGCTGGGCCAGGGTTTCCTCGGCCACCCCTGGCCGGCGGGTCCGGTCTGGCTGCTGCCGGGGCTGGCGCTCACGGTCACCGTCACGGCCTTCCTCACCATCGAACTCCCCACCCGGCAGGCGCTGCGGACACCGCCCGCGGATGCGATCCGCGCGTACTGAGCCGGACACGGGAGACAGCGGAAGGCCCGGGTCGACGACCCGGGCCTTCGCGACGGAACGAGACGGCTCACGCGACGGACTTGTACGCCTGCCAGCCCGAAGCGATCTTCGTACGGCCGCCGAACGAGCCCTTGCCGTTGCCACTGTTGCGCCACACGTTGCCACCGGTGTCGCGCGAGACCAGATCGGCCTTCCCGTCCCCGGTGATGTCGCCGACCCCGACGACCGCGTTGTACGACCCGCCCCAGTCGGAGAACACCTTCACCCGCGCCCCGAACGTCCCCTTGCCGGTGCCGTTGTAGCGGTACAGGTTGTTCGCCTTGTCCTGGACGAGCAGGTCGCCGATGCCGTCACCGTTGAGGTCGCCGGCGCCGACGACCTTCTTGTACGTCTTCCAGTCCGCGTACAGCTTCACGCGCGCCGACAACTTCCCGGTACTGGTGCCCTTGTACAGGTAGACGGCCCCGGTCGCCGTGTCGCGCGCGATCAGGTCCGGGCGGCCGTCCTTGGTCACGTCACCGGTCGAGGTCAGCACGTCGTACTGGTTCCAGCCGGAGGTGCCGAGCGAGGTGTACCGGGTCGTCGGCGTCGGAGCCTTGCCGCAGGCGGGGTGGTAGGCGCGCAGCGCGCCGCTGTTCAGCCGGACCAGGATGTCGTTGCACCGGTCGCCGTCGAGATCGCCGTACGGCACGGACTTCGCGCTCGTCGGCCAGCCGTTGCCGGACACCTTGCTGCCCAACGTGCCCTTGCCGGTGCCGCGTTGGACGGTGAGGGTGCCGGAGGAGCTGAGGGTGACGAGGTCACCGACGCCGTCGTTGCCCGCGTAGTCGCGCGGTGCCGCCGCTCCCGCCGTCACCGTGAGACTGCCGGAACGGGTGAGGACGGCGCCCTTGCCGTCGGCGGGCCGGGCGGTGAGCGTCCAGGTGTAGGTGCCGTTGGGGACGAGGCGGCCCGCGGAGTCCTTCCCGTCCCAGGCGGCCTTCAGCAGCCCGCGGGCGTCGGCGCCGGACAAGGTGCGCACGGTGGTTCCGGCCGTGTCGCGGACCGCCACCTGCCATCCGGCGGCGGGCTTCGACAGCCACCAAGTACCGGACCAGCTCGCGGTGTTGGCGGTGACCGTGGAGTCGATCGCGGTCAGCGCGGACGCCGGGAAGCCGGCCGGCACGACATGGACGCGCTGCTCGGTGTCGGTGTACGCGACGCCGCCGCCGAAGCGGTCCACGGTCCAGTCGGTCCCGATCCGGCCCTTGTCCTTGCCGACCTCGGTCCAGTCGGCCACCTTGTGGCTCGGCAGATCGGTGTAGGCGCCGCTCGACGGCAGTCCGCCGTGCAGGTCGAAGAGTGTCAGCCCGCTGGTCGACCCGGTGCCGGCGAGATGCTGGACCAGGTAGCCGTCGCCGAGCAGGACCCCGCCCTGGGGAGCGGTCGCCGTCCGCTTCGTCGTACGGTCGTAGACTCCCGCGCCCCGAGAGACGCCCCCGAAGTCCTCGCAGGTCCAGTACACCCAGCGGCCCACGGCCTGGAGGTCGGCCGGGGTGCAGCCGTTGCGGGTGGTGAAGGACTCTCCCGCGCTGCCGGACGGGAGCCCGGTGGCCGTGATCGTGCCCCCGGTGGCCGTCCCGCTCCACAGGGTGTCGCCCCACACGGCGGCGGCGACCCGGTCGCGCTTCTGGAGCACCTTCGGCGCCGTCCCGTCCACGGGGAACTCGGCGACGTACTGCTGACCGGAGGACGCCCCGTCGACGATCGCGTACCGCCCGGAGAGACCCTTCAGCTGCGGGGAGTCGTCGCCGGTGTCGAGGGTGGGGCCCCAGCCGTTGGCGCCGTTGGCGTACAGCATGGTCAGGCCGGACTCGGTGGAGTCCACGCGGCCGTGCCGGCCGGTGCCGTCGGCCAGCAGCTCATTGCCGTCCCGGCCGTTGACCAGGGCGTCCACACTCGACGTGACCACGCCGGGGGTGGCGCCGGTGGCGAGCCAGGTGCTGCGGTACGCGCCCTCGACCGTGGACGGCTCGTACAGCGTGCTGTTGCCGGCCGCGGTGAGGACGCCGCTGCCGAGCGCGAGTCCGTTCACCGTCGCGGGCATCGGCTCCACGGCGGTCACACGGCTGCGGGTGACCGAGCCGTCGGCGCCCTTGGCGATCCGGTACACGCCCCAGTCGAGGTCGCCCCGCTCGACGTACGTGGCGGCCCCCGCCACGAGGACGGAACCGTCCGGAGCCTGGACGATCTGGTGGGCGGCCGGGTCCATGACCTTGGCCATGGACGTGTCCGTGCCGTCGGAGCTCAGGGCCCACAGGGGCTGGCCGCGGTACAGGTTGTTGCCGGGCCACACCGGTTCCACGCCGAGCAGCTTGTCGCCGACGATCCCGTACGTGGCCTCGTATGTCAGGGAGGCCGTGTCGAACGTGCGCGGTGCGGCGGACAGGTCGGCACGGTCGTACACGTCGACCTTGCTGCGCCCGCTCCGCACCCGCACCACCGAGTCGGCGCCCAGCCGGAAGCCGCTGACCTCCCAGCCGTTGTCGGCGTCGACGCGGTCGGGCAGCGCGCTGAGGACGCCGGTGGAGAGGTCGACGAGGCCCCAGTGGCTGTAGCCGTCCCCGTCGGCGCCGGTGTCGTAGCGGAGGATGACGGATCGCGCGTCGCCGTCCTCGACCTGGACGTTGGCGGCGCTGTCGGGCAGCCCGGTGACGGCGGTCCGAGTGGCCTGGCCCCCGTCCTGGACGCGCCACAACTGATAGGCGTTCGGGTTGCCGTCGGCGGCGTCGGTGCTGGTGAGGACCGTGTCGCCGAAGGTGCCCTGGTAGGTGGAGCCGTCGGGAACCGGCACCACGCCGGTGCTGCCCGAGGCGCCCGCGCTCTTGAGGAGGGTGACCCGGGCGTCCACCGCCGAGTAGAGGGCGACGGTGTCAGAACCGTCCCCGTAATAACCGGTCTTGAAGGAGGCGGCGTGGGTGAAGTAGCCGGTGTCGATGTCGTACGCGAGCGGGGCGTCGAGCCGTTGCTCCAGCGCGGTCGTGGTACCGGAGACGTAGTCCGTCCACAGCAGCCGGTCGTCGCCCTCCTGGGCCCAGAGGAAGCCGCTGGTCCCCGCGTCGAGGATCTGTGTGGCCCTGGGAACGGCACGGGGCGCGGCGTCCACCACGACTTCTCCGGCCACGGTGGCGAAGGCCGGGGACGGCAGGGCGGCAAGGGGGAGACTGAGCGTCAGTGCCGCCGCCAGGACGGCCGCGACACGCGCCGGTGGCGGGACGAGGCGCGCCTGACCCGCCCCGAACGAGGGTCTCTGTCTGTGCCGACGTCGGCCGAGTCGAGCCACGATTCCTCCAGAGGGCAAGAAGAAGGCATGGCGGACGTACGGCAACGCCCTGGCATTTTCCCCCGGCCCCCCGACGGCTCCCCCATGCGCGTAAGGGAAGCGAGCCTAACAGCATGGGCATGACCAAGCGGGGTACGAGGTTCAGGCCGTCGGACGAGAGGCCGCGGGCTCGTCGGTGGTGTGGTGTGGTCGTCACCGGCGCCCGCGTGACGGCGAGCCGCAGGGCCCATGCGGCGATAGACGCCCTCATGCCGTGGCCCGGTGTTGCGGCCGAACACCGGTCCGATCGAGTGGACTCGCAGGGACGCGTACCGCAGGTGGGCCCCCCGCCCGACTCCGGATGGTGCCGTGGCACCCCCACCCCCGATCCGGAAGAAGCGCCCTCACATGCGACGTACCCGCTCCCGACGCCTCCTGGCAGCCGCGCTGCTGGCCGCGTCCGTACTGGCCGCCCCGGTGATGGCGACCTCCGCCAATGCCACCGCAGTGGTCCACCCCGCCCCGCACGACCAGGACCACTGCTCGTCCGACGGCCTCGGCCGGGGCGTCACCGCCCGGCTCGACAAGGCCATCGCGGACGTCCGCAAGAAGGCGGCCATCCCCGGCGTCGCCGTCGGGCTGTGGATGCCCGGCAAGGGCTGCTACGTCCGCGCGACCGGTGTCGCCGACAAGGTCACGCGGCAGCCGATGAGCACCGACTTCTACTCGCGGATCGGCAGCGAGACCAAGACCTTCACGGTCACCGCGCTGCTCCAGCTGGTCGACGAGCGGCGGATCGGGCTGGACGACCCGATCTCGCGCTACGTCCACGGCGTGCCGAACGGCCGTCACATCACCCTGCGCCACCTGGCCGAGATGCGCAGCGGGCTGTTCCCGTACAGCGCCGACGCCGACTTCGCGCACGACCTGCTGAGCGACCCGACACGCACGTTCACCCCGCGTGAGCTGCTCGCGTACGGCTTCAAGCACCGCAACACCGCCGCGCCGGGCAAGGTGTTCGTCTACAACAACAGCAACCTCGTCCTCCTCGGCCTGGTGATCGAGAAGGTCACCGGCCACCACGTCGCCGACGTCATCGACCGGCGGGTGCTGCGCCCGGCCCACCTCGACCAGACGCTGTTCCCCGACGGCCCCGACGTCCGCGAGTTCCCCGAGCCGCACGCCCACGGCTACACCAACCAGACGCTGACCGGCGCGGTCGCCGACTCCACCGACTGGAACCCGAGTTGGGGCTGGTCGGCCGGCGCGATGATCTCGACCATGCACGACCTGCGCAGCTGGGCGAAGACCGTCGCCACCGGGGAACTGCTCAGCCCCGAGACCCAGAAGCAGCGGCTGAAGACGCTGCCGACCGGATTCCCCGGCCTCACCTACGGCCTCGGCATCTTCGAGACCGGCGGCTGGATCGGGCACAACGGTTCCATCCCGGGCTACGAGTCCGTGACCGTCTACCTCCCCGCCCTCAAGGCGACCCTGGTCGTGCTGATCAACACCGACATCACCACCGGGGGCCAGGAGCCGTCCACGCTGCTCGCCCGCGCGATCACCCAGATCGCCACCCCCGACCACGTCTACGACGGCTCGGCCCCCACGCGCTAGCGACGTCCCGCCCTCAACGACACTTAACCTCCGGGTCGACGACCCGGGGGTTTCGTACGAGTGGGCAGCGGGTGACTGTGGCGGCCGAACAGACCGAACCGACTGAACCGACCAAATCAACCGAACCAATCGAACCAACGGAACGGAGCGAACAGCACGTTCCGTTGGCGCTACGACGGCGTCCGCCGCGCCCGAAGGCCGCCGTCCTGGTGCTGCACGGCGGCCAGGAGAAGAGTGAACGCCCCGCCCGGCCATGGCAGTTGGCCGCGCTGCGCGTGGGCCCGGTCGTACGCGCGGTGGTCGCCGCGCTCCCGCACCAGGACGTCCTGGTCGCCCAGGCCCGTTACCGCGTGCGCGGCTGGAACGGCGACCGTGCCGACCCGGCCCGGGACACCCTGCGCGCGCTGGAGGCCCTCGCCGAACTCGCCGGCCCCGTACCGACCGTGCTGCTCGGCCACTCCATGGGCGGCCGGGCCGCCCTGCACGCCGCCGGCCACCCCCAGGTCCACGGCGTGGTCGCCCTCGCCCCCTGGTGGCCACCGGGCGAACCGGTCGAGCAGACGGCGGGCCGCCACATCGTCGCCCTGCACGGCGAACGGGACCACGTCACCTCGCCCACCGAAACGGCCGACTGCGTACGCCGGGCCCGGGACGAGGGGGCGGCGCGGGCCGGCATGGCGGTGATCGCCGGGGGCGACCATGGGATGCTGCGCCGTTACGGCTTCTGGCACCAGACGGCCTCGGCCCTCGTCGCCCACCTGCTCGACCCGGCCGCCGTCCCCGGCCCGCTGCCCGAGGAGAGCTACGAGCCCGGAACCTCCCCGGTACTGCTCTGACCGGCCTCGCGGGAGCCGGCGTCCTTGGACAGCTCCGCCGCGAACTGCGCCCCGCTCAGCAGCGCCAGGTTCGACAGCCACAGCCACACCAGGAACACGACACTCCCCGAGAGCGACCCGTACAGCCTGCTGTAGGCGCCGAGTGTCGTCGCGTACGTGGAGAAGCCCGCGGAGACGATCAGCCACAGGGCAGCGGCCAGCACGCCCCCGGGCAGGCTGTGCCCGCGTCGCCGCGCCCCCGCCGGGCCCGTGTGGAAGACGACCACGACCAGGAGTGCGACCAGACACAGCAGGACCGGCCAGCGCAGCAGGTCCCATGCCCAGGCGGCGGTCTCGTCCACGCCGGCCATCCGGCCGACGGCCTTCGCGAGCGGGCCGGTCAGCAGCAGGGTGAGTGAGCCGACGAGGAGCAGGCCGAGCAGGGCGAGCGCGGTGAGGATGATGCGGGGTGCCTTGCGCCAGGGTGAACGCCGGTCGTGGGTGCCGTGCATGCGGTGCAGGGCGCGGCGGAACACGGCGAGGTAACTCGTGGACGACCACAGCGCGCTGACGCCGCCCGCCACCAGCAGGGGCCATGCGGTGCGGTCCGTGCGGAGTACGTGGGTGAGGGCCGCGTGCAGTTCGGTGCCGGAGCCGGCGGGGGCGTACGCCGTGACGTGGGTGACGAACTCCTCGGCCGTGTCCGGGCTGATCATGCCGAACGCGATGACGGTGGCCAGCATCGCCGGCAGCACCGCGAGGATCGCGTAGTACGTGAGGGCCGCCGCGTAGTCCGAGATGTCGTCGTTCCACAACGACACCGGTGTCCGCCGCAGCGCGGGCCACCAGGCCGCCGGCGGCCGGAACCCGGCGATCCGGCGGACCCGGCCGACGTACGACTCAGCGGACATGGGGTACCCGGTGCGAGGCGGCACTCAGCCGGAGTCGGGTGTGGGTGGTGTACGGCGTCGCCGCGCCCTCGGCCTCCGCCGTCACCGTGCGCAGGGCGGGCAGTACGGCGTCCGGGGTCGTGTCCGGGTCCAGCCACACCCGCGGCTCCACCTCCAGCCGCCGCCCGCGCCGGGGCAGTACCCGGGCATGCGCGCGTGCCACACCGGGGACGGCCGACGCCCGCACCGCCACCGCCTCGCCCAGCGCCCGCGGACGTACCGTGCAGCCGGGGGAGGGCAACGCCGGCCGCCGTCCCGCACCCGAACTCCCTTGCCTGAGCGCCCAGTACGCGAACACCAACGTCAGCCCGACCGACCCGGCCGGCACGCTCGGCGTCCACCAGCCCTCACCTCGCACGTGCGCCGGCCACCCCGGCCCCAGCAGCACGGCACCCGTACCGGAGGACGGCCACCAGGACGGCAGCTGGCGCGCGACGGCCCCGTCCGTGGCGGCGAGCCAGGAACCGGCGAGGAGGAGTCCAAGTCCGGTGACGCCGAGGGCGGTTCGGTCGACGGCCGTGTGGATGGCGCGCATCACTGGTCAACTTTCTTGATGAGTACGGCGGTTCAGGGGGACCGGCGTGATGTGGTCGGGGGCGCCGCGCAGTTGGCGTGCATCAGGCAGCCGGAGCGCGTCAGGCAGTCGGAGTGCGTCCACCGTCAACTCCATGGGTGGCTACGACAGTTTCGGACACCGGGACCGGCTTGGGCGGCTGCCACACCGGTTCCGGGGTGACGGTGACCCGTATCCGCGGCTCGCGGCACAGTCGGCGGGAGGCCATGGCGGCGTGAGCGGCCGCCGTCACCGCGGCGGACGCCTCGGCCCGGTCGCCGAAGGCGAGCCCCGCCCGCACCGCAATCCTCCGGCGTCGTACCCGGACCCGAACCGCCCCGACACCGGCCACGTCGGCCACCGCGTCCCGGACCAGGGACTCGACCGCCGAGCGGTCCACGGCGGCATCGACGCGCTCGGTGGTCGCGGTCGTCCGGGCCGCGTGCCCGGGGAGCGCCTCGGTGGTCGCGCGTTCGGCGATCCTGCGGAGCGCGCGCTCCGAGACGGTGGTGGTGCCCCGCTGTGCGGCGGGCGCCGCTGCGATGGTCATCGACGGCTCCGTTCGAACGCGTCCCGTACGTCCTGGACCGTGCCGCCGCGTTCGAACCACCAGCCCAGTGCCCAGCCCAGGCCGCCGAGCGCGGCCACGAGCAGGAAGGCGCCGAAGCCGCCGAACCAGCCGGCGAACGCCAGGGCCATCCCCGCGATCATCCCGACGAACGGTGTGTTCATGCCCGTCCACCTCCACCTCTCCACCGGATCCACCACTCCTGCCCGTGCCCCTGACCGGACGCCCTACTCCACCCGGGCCTCGCCGGTGTGGACGGGCTCGCGCCCGTCGGGCAGATGGACGTCGTTGACGGTGAAGTTCACCTCGCCGCCCGGGTACGCGAACGGGTGTGGGAGGCCGCGGACCGCGAACTGGGCATGGTCCGCCCGGACGGCGACGACGGTCCCTGGTACGTCGAGATCCACGTCGTCGCGCTACGGCGGGCCCGGACCGCGGACGTGGCGCGGGTGGTCCGGGACACGGTCGAACGGCGCCTGGAGGCACTGGAGTTGGCCCGGTCCCCGCAGACGGCGCCGATGGTGACGGTGACGGTCACGGGGCTGGTCTGACGGGCGCCGGGGTGACGGGTGGGGTGACGCGAGGTCCGGGAACCCGGCGGCACAGGGGGCCGTTGGATTCCCGGACTCCCGGACTCCCGGACTCGCCTACCGGTAGGGCTGGTTGATCAGCCGGCGACGATGCCCTCGCCGCCCACCGCCCCCGGCACCACGACCGAACCGATCGCGGTGAGCGAGCCGTTGGCACTGACCCGGAACTCGTCCACGACCCCCTTCACGCCGGTCTGGACGTACAGGTACCGGCCGTCCGACGAGGCGGCCGCGTCGACCGTGCCCGCGTCAGTGACCGTGTTGCCCAGTGCGGTCAACTCGCCCTGGGCGCCCACCCGGTAGCCGGAGAGGGTGCCGCTGCCGGCGTTGGAGACGTAGAGGTGGTTGCCGGCGGTCACCGCCCAGCAGGTGGCGGTCTGGCCCGTCGGGACGGTCCCCTTGGTGGTGAGTCTGCCGTCGCGGCCGACCGTGAAGGTGCCCACCGAGTTCGTTCCGGCCTCCGTCACCCGGATCCGCCCGGCGGAGTCGAAGGCGAAACCGAACGGCACGGCGCCGGGGGTCGGGGTCACCACGGGTTGGGCGGACGGTCCGCTGTGCACGCCGACCGGGAAGACGTCGATGCTCTGCCCCGAGGCCTTGGTGGTGACGACGAGCTTCGAACCGTCCGGGGTGAAGGAGATCTGCCCGACGGCCGAAGTCGCCTTGTCCAGGCCGAGGTCGCGGTGCCAGGAGGGGACCTTCACCAGCCGTTCGCCGGTCCGCACGAAGCCCTGTACGGAACCGCCGCCGAGCGTGTTGGCGACGTAGACCCGGTTGCCGTGGAAGGTGACGCTGACCGGGAAACTCCCGCCGCTGGAGATCTCCTGGACCCGCTGGAGACGGGTGCCGTGCACGGCGAAGACGGTCACGGTGTCGCTGCCCGCGTTCACCGCGTAGAGCAGCTGGTTGTGACGGTCGTAGGCGAGCGACCCCTGCGAGGCGAGGTGGTCGGCGACGGTGCCGGCCAGCATGCCGCCCTTGCCGCCGGTGGAGTAGACGCCCTTCTGGGCGAGGGCGCCGTCGGCGGCGCGGGCGTAGGCCACGACGGTGTTCGCGGCCGTGTCGTCGCTCTGCACGAACACGGCTGAGCTGCCGCGCAGTTGAGCACGGGAGTCGGGGGCGTGGTGCGCGTCGGCGGCGACGGCCGCGGGTGCGGCGAAGAGGGCGGCTGCGGCGAGGGCGGCGCAGGTGGCGATGGCGCGGGTGGCGAGGGTCATGCGTGCGTACTCCTCTTGTGGAAAAGGGGAATGGGGGCCGGCGGGCTTCTCACGCTCGTCGCCGGACGATTCGCAACGCTAGACCGAGATCAGGGGGACGAAACGGCCATAAGGTGCACGCTTGGTCGACGTCCTGGGTTCGTAAGGAGGTCATGACGAGAGGAAGTTCATGAAGATCAGTGGACGCCGGACCGCCGTGCCCGCCGGGTGGCGCTCTCCGTACCCGCGCGGCTGTCCTTGCCGAAGAGGAAGCTCAGGACGACGGCGACGGTGAAGGCGCCGACCAGCCGCAGCGCCCACGCGGCGGCCGAACCGTCCTCGATGACGGACGCGAAGACGGCCTGGCGCATCAGGACGCCGCTCAACGGAAACGACCCCGCACAGCTCAACACGTAGACCCACAGCGGCGGTTCATTGAAGGCGATGAGGACCGAGGCCGAGACGACGACGATCACACTGAGTACGACGGTGAGCGAAGCGATGTCCATGACCGTAAGCATTCCGTCGGCCTACCGCCGATTCGTCGACGCAACGGAGGAACAGGGCCTCTATCCAAGGGTAGAGAAGGCCCCGCCTATCCCGCCCCCGCCGTGGCCAGTCGCCAGATCTGTGCCGTTGTCTCCTCCGCGGACTCGGTCGGTGGGGGGTTGTTCGGGAGTTGGGCGGGGAC
>NZ_JBXVPZ010000118.1:0-23033 GCF_057961495.1 Streptomyces sp. P5F9
GGTCGCCGGCTGCACCCGGGTCACACCGAGCGAACGCTACGCACTGCTCGCCCACGCCGTGGACCGCCTCAAACGCCAACCGCACACGCACGTCTACGTCGACGCGGGCAACTCCAGCTGGATCCCCGAGGCCTGGCGACTGGTCGCCGCGCTCAAGGCGTCCGGGGTCGCCCGAGCCGACGGCGTCGCCCTGAACGTCTCCAACTACCAGACGAACGAGGCGAGTTCGACCTACGGCGACCAACTCTCCAAAGACCTCGCCGGCAAGCACTACGTCATCGACACCAGCCGCAACGGCAACGGTCCCTACACCGGCACCGACGCCTGGTGCAATCCGCCCGGCCGCGCCCTCGGCACCCCGCCGACCACCCGCACGGACAACCCCCTCCTCGACGCCTACCTGTGGATCAAACGCCCCGGCGAGTCCGACGGCACCTGCCGAGGCGGCCCGGCGGCAGGCCAGTGGTGGCCGTCGAACGCCCTCGAACTGGCCCGCAACGCCCGCCCCTGACACACGACTTGTGGCCTATGGCTCCTGGCTTACGTCTCCTGGCTCACGGCTCACGGCTCGTGGCTTACGGCTCGTGGCTTACGGCTTGGGCTCCCACACGTACCGCACGTCCGGCTCCCGCTCCTCGTTGGTGCTGCCGTCCGTGAACTCGACGGCGACGAAGCCGTGCCGCTCGTAGAACCGGTGGGCGGGCTTGTTCACCTGGAACGTCCACAGGTGCAGCCCCTCCGGACTCCGCTCCTTCGCCAGCCCGACGAACCGGTCCCCGAGCCCCCGCCCCCGCCAGTCCGGTTCGAGATACAGCTGCGACACCTCATCCCCGTTGATCACCATCAGCCCCACGATCCCACCGCCGTCGCCCGCATCGGCCACCCAGATCTCCCGCAACGGCACGACGACGTCCCGGAAGTAGTCCCGCACGTCGTCGGCGGACCGCGGACTGACGACGGTCGGCAGCGCGGCGGCGAACGAACGCAGCCACACGTCGGCGGCGGGGCGCGCATCGGGTGCGGTCGCCCGCCGCAGCGTGACGACGACCTCGGAGCCGGGGTTCACGACCGCGCCCCCTCTTCCTCTGCCGGCGCTTCTTCCGGTACGACGGCAGTCGCCGTGATCTCCACCAGCTGCCCGGTGTACCCGAGGCAGGCCACGCCGACGAGCGTGGACGAATGCGGCCCCGCGCTGAGCCCGGACGCCTCGACCACCTCCCACACCGCGGACAACACCGACGGCTCGCTGCTCACGACGTACACGTCCGTAGCGACGACATGCCCCAAGTCGCTCCCGATCGCCCGCAGTTGCTCCCCGAGATTCACCACCACCTGCTCGGCCTGCCGCACCGCGTCCCCCACACCGACCACCTTGCCGTCGACGTCGAGCGGAACCGCCCCGGCGAGAAAGGCGAGCTTCGTACCGGCTTCGACGACGGTGGCGTGGGAGTAGGTGGGCGGTGGGAAGAGCGTGGGGGCGGTGACGCGTTCGAGCACGGGGTCTCCCAGAAATCGGTCGATCGGGCACCGGTGGCCGGCAGCTGGCGATCGGCGGTCGGCGGTCGGCGCAGTGCGGGCGTCAGCCGATCACATGGACGAGGCTCCCGCATCCGAATTTCCGCCAGACAGTCGGCGTTCGCACTCCGGCGCAAGAGACGGGTACGCCTCGGTGATGGCCGCGTAGATCCGCCGCCGGAGCCACGCCTCCGCGGTGGCCCGCCCGGCACCCCCGTGCAGCCCGTTCAGCAACTCGTCGTAACGAGCCAGCCGGTGCAGCAGATAGTCGACCTTCCACCGGTCGAACGCGACGGCATCGGCAGTCCTGCCCTTGGCGGGGGTGTCGTCCGGTGGCAGCCCCCGTCGCTCGTACGCCCGCTCCTCGTCCCGCCGTTCGCGGTGCTCGACCGCAAGCGCCGCCAACCTGTGCGGAGCCAACCGCGGCACGTCGATCGGCTCGGCCGCGATCCGCGCCAGCACTTCCCGCCGCCTGCGCCGGGCGGCGACCCGCGCCGCGGCCGGCCTCCGCGCGGTGGCCGCCGAAACGGCCCGGAACTCCTCACTCCGTTCAGTGGCCTCGACCCGCTCGACGCAGTACAGCCGGGTCCGCGGTGCCGCCCGGACATGCGGATTGACCCGCAACAGGTCGGGTTCCCCGAGCAGTTGACGCACCATCCCGGCCGTCCATCCCCGAGCGCGCAACCCGGCGGCCGAGAGATGCGTACGGGTTGCCCGTGCGTCACCGCCGCCCTCCGCGTCCCGCCCCTGCCCTTGTCCCTGCCCGCTCTCATACGTCTCGTGCGCTGCCATCGACCGCTCCCCCGTAGTGACTCTCAGTGACCACTCCAGTGAAGCGCGCACCACTGACAATCGGCCCGACGGCCTCACGCGGCGAGAGTGACCTCAGGCTCCGGAGGGGTCAGGAGGGTTCGGAGTGTCAGGACCTGTTTGAACCGCCGGGGGGGGGTGCCCCGATTCGCCCTTGTCGTCGCGTCCTCGGGAGTGCGCGGTGCGGGCAGGTCGATGAGGTCGCCGACCTCGGCCACCTCCTGCAGGGTCCGCGCCAACGACCTCAGCACACCCCGCACCTCCGCGATCGCACCGCGCAGCGCGTCCGCGTGTTCCCACTCCCGCTCCCACGCCACCGGATCGCGCCCTTCGGGCCGCTGCGACTCGTAGGCGGCGAGGCGGGGATGCCAGGTCGCGAGGAGGGGGCGCAGGACGCGGTTGAGGACGGTGACCGCGAGGACGGCGAAGCTGACGTGACCAGGGGGTACGGGCGGGGCGATCTGGGGACCGTGGCGGTGGAGGATGTCCCGGGTGGTGCCGAAGAACGTGTAGAACGAGGACAGCGCCTCGCGCAGGAAGCCCTCGTCGGCGGCGAGTTCCTCGACCGACACCCGGGTGACGAGCTGCAGGTACAGCTCCCAGGCCGCGCTGCGCTCCGCGTCGGCGGGTTCCCAGGTGCCGGAGATCTCGCCGACGAACGGGATCGTCAGTCTGGCCGTGATCTGTGACGGACCGCCCGGGCCCCGCCGCCTGCGCTGCCTGTGTCTCATGATCGCCCTCCCCGGTACCCACAGTAGGGTAAGCCGTCGTGTGGGATGTCTTCCTCAGCTACAGCCGCGGTGACGTGGAGCGGGTCCGACCGCTCGCGCAGGTGCTGCGCGACGGCGGTCTTGAGGTGTTCACCGACGAGACCGGGGTCGCCTCCTTCGCCGGCATCAGCGACACCATCCGACGCGAACTGGCCCGCTCCAAGGCGCTGCTCGCCTACTACTCCACCGGCTACCCCGAACGCGAGGCCTGTCAGTGGGAGTTGACCACGGCCTATCTGGCGGGCCTGGGGGAGGGCGATCCGCGCGGCCGCGTCATGGTCGTCAACCCCGAGCCGGCCTCCGACCACATCCACCCCGTCGAACTTCGCGACGCCCGGCACGCCTCGGCCGACGACCCCGCCGCCCTGGTGGCCGACGTACGCGAGCACATCGCCCGCCTCGACGGCCCGATGGCCATCCAGGAACGTGCCGTACGGCGCTGGCTGTTGGGCTCCCCGGAGCCGCGCCTCGATTTCCTGGGCCGCCTCTCCGAGCTCTGGCAGGTGCACTCCGCCCTGCACGCCCACTCCGCGCCACTCGTCACCGGCCGCGACGCCCCGCGCGCCGTACAGATCCGCGGCATGGCCGGCATCGGCAAGTCGGCGCTCGCCCAGGAGTACGCCCTCCGCTTCGAGGCGGCCTACCCCGGCGGTGTCTTCTGGGTGAGCGGGCAGGCCTACGACGACTCCGTGCGGGCCCTTTCCGACTCAGCCGCCGCTGCCCTCGGTGCCGACGGACCGTTCCTGTGGATCGTCGACTCCGTCCCCGCCGACCGGCTCGGCGCCCGCGACATCGCCGCCATGGCCGCGCCCCATCCACTCGGCCGCACCCTCTTCACCCTGCGCAGCCGTGCCTACGCCGGAATCGGCACCCCCGTAGACCTGGAACCGCTCGACGCCCTCCACGCGCGCGTGCTCGTCGGCGGTGACGAGGCACTGGCCGAGGCGGTGGAAGGACACCCCCTCGCTCTCGGACTCCTGGGGCGCGCGATCCGGGCCGGGCATCGGCCGCGCGAGCTGTACGACCGGCTGCACGCGCGCGGGGGTTCGCTTCTCGACACGCTCGCCGGGACGGACGTCACCGGCGCTCTCGTACGGGACGTGGACACGGCGGAGGCCGCCGACGTCCTGCGCTGCGCCGCCGTACTGCACCCGTTGCCGCTGACGGCGGAGGACGTGGAACGTGTGCTCGCCGCCGTCGACCGGGTACCCAGGGCCGTCGCCGCCCGGCGGGCCGGGCACGGCGTCTCCGAACTGCGCGTGCGCAGCCTGCTGGCACCGGTGGCCGACGGCGGCTGGCGGCTCCACCCGGTCACCCTGCACGCCTGGCACCACCACGACCCGGCGCCCGCCCGCACCGAGTCCCTGCGGCACGCGGCCCTGCGGACCCTGTGCGGCCGCCGCGACCCGGTTACGCTGACCTTCCCCGGCAGCCGGAGGGAGGCACCCATGGCAGCACCCAGTGAGTCGGAGCGGATGGCCGCCTTCGACATCCAGGTCGAACTGGTCACCCGCATCGGGGTGCAGGAACTGGCACCGGGCACGGGCAGTCTGCGCGAGGCGCTGGCGTCCCTGAAGTCACTGATCGACTTCACGCGCGGGACGCTGCACACGTACAGCATCGGCCTCGAACGCGGTTCCGGCGCACCGACCGTCCAGAGCCTCGCCTACACCCTCATCAACGACATCATCCGCCCCTTCACCAGCACCTGGCACCCCCGCCTCGCCGCCTACGAAGCGCGCTGCCCGGTGGACACCGCCCCCTTGGACCACGAGGCCGCCTGGCCACAGGCCGAGCCGATGCGCACCGAACTGACCGCCCTGCGCGAGCCGTTGCTGCGCATCGCGGAGGCGCTGGGCGGTATCTCGGGAGCGGACTTCGGGATGGCGGCGACGGGGTGAGCGTGGCGCTCACCCGTCGAGCAGGGGGGTGAGGAAACGACTGGGCGTACCGTGCCAGAAGATGGCCAGCGCATCACGGGATCGTGTAGTCGCGACGAAGAGAAGCGAGCGGGCACGCTGAAGTTCGCGACGAAAGCGGAGCGGGTCGGTTCGCTGCATCTCGATTACCGCGCTGCGAGGCACCAGACCTTCACTCACTCCGGCGATGATCATGCGCTGATACTCAAGCCCCTTGAAGCGGAACATTGTTCCGATGTGTACACCCTCGTCACCACGTGGACCGTCGGGGCCGATCTCTATGGCTCTGATGCCTGAGTGGGCCAGCGTGACGGCGACTTCCTGGGCCATGGCGTTGGTGGGCACGCAGATCGCGATCTGCTCCAAGGGGACGTCGCCCCACTGGGAGACCAAGGCGGCAATTTTCTCCCGCTCGCTTTCCCAGTCTTCGCACGGATGCAGCTCGGGGCGCGCACCACTGAGCACGGAGTGGTAACCGGCCAGAGTCTCCTGGTTGCCGTCCAAGTCGTCGAAGGTCTCGCCGCTCAGTACTCCAAGCGCTGATCCGAGAATCTGCCGCGTGGTCCGATAGCTGAGGGTGAGCTTCGCGGACCGTCCTCGGATGTTGATACCGAGGCTGCCGAGGGTCACCTGATTGTTGTAGATGCGTTGGTACGTATCGCCGACGAGGAAGATGTCGTTGCGGTCCCGCGCGACCATGGCGCGAAGCATCTTCCAGTGACCCGGCCGCAGGTCTTGAGCCTCGTCCACGACGACATGCCGGAAACGATGACGCAGCCAGCCCGCTGAACCGTCCTGGAGATGAATGTTGTCCAGGCCGCCGGCGTCCGCGCGCTGCTGGTCGACAGCGCGCATCCGCTGCTCACGTTCCATTTCCAGACGCGCGGCCCGTTCAGCGACCTGCGCCCAGGTCTGACGGCCGAGGCGGTCCAGTCGCTGAGTGAACTTCTCGGCCAGCTGCCAGACGTCGGCCCGCTCCGGTCGCGTGAGGTTCCGGCCTCGGCCCGCCCGGCGCGCCCGGAAGTATTCGGTGCGGGACACGACGGCCTGACCCAGGATCACCTGCGTCCACTCGTCGTGAAGGAAGTCCGCGTCCCAGCCGGCCTCACCGAGTTCGTCGAGCATGGAACGCCACTCACGCAGCGCTTGGTTGTCGTCGACGGTCTGTTTGGTGCTCCCAGGCTCGGCCTCCCGCACGACACGCAGGGCGAGCTGGTCGACGTGACTGATCTCCACGCGGGCGACCAGCTGTTCCCCGCCCAACTCCAGCAGTCGGGCGCGGAGGTCGGCGGCGAGGTTCTTGTTGTATGTGGTGAGGAGCACCGGTTTGTTGTGGCCTGGGGCGAGCTGCTCCACCAGATGTTTGACGCGATGCAGGGCCACGATGGTCTTGCCCGTGCCGGGACCGCCGCCCACCCGGGCGGGGCCGGAGTAGTCGCGCTCCACCAGCTTGGACTGTGTCGGGTGCAGGAAGACCTTCCAGCGGCCGAAGTCCTCACCTTCCAAGGCTTCGCGCAGTGCCTCGTCCGTGGTGGTGACCATCGTCACCGGGCGTTCGGCCGCGGCATGGAAGTCCTCGGTGTCGACGGGCTCAGGTGCCGCGACCGGAGCCGTCACCTGCTCCAGGACCTCTTCGTAGGACTTGCCGTCGAACAGGGAAAGCAGGATCTCGCCGGTCAGCTGAGGCGCGTACTCGGCGAGTCCCAGCAGTTGGTCCTCACTGGTGAGGGTGCGGACCACCGGTACCAGGGGTTCGGCCACGCCGAGGTCGATGAGCTGCTGGTCCTGGAAACGAGCGAAAAGGGGTTCCGGCAGGGCAGGTTGGGCGGGTGCCTGAGGGAGCGGTGCCGGAACCAGCTGCGGAGGCGTCGTCCGCCGCAGGACACTCTCCTCGACGACCTCAAGGTCGACGTACTCGATACCACCGGTGATCTGGTTGATGCCGTACGCGAGGCGGTCGTAGGCCTCTTTGCGGTGCTTGACCGAGACGATCAGCCAGTCGCTGTCGGCGAGTCTCAGCAGCAGGGCGCGGTACTCGTCGTTGACGCGTGCGGACCACAGTTTGCCCGCACCCGTCGGTTGCTTCAGCTGCTTCAGCTGGAGGCCGGTGGCTTGCGGGTTTGCCTTGAACTTGTGCTGGAAGTCGTAGAGCGCCCCTTTGACGGCACGGGGAAGCTTGAGGATCTCCTTGTCGGCCTTGTCGAGCAGACGTAGCGTCACACTCGTGGTGGTCATCGGTGAGGCTCCCCCGGGATCGTTCCGTCGTCTTGCTGATCACGATGTCGGTGATGCGTGGATGGTTGCACGCCCAGCCGTTCCACAAGTTCCCTGGCGGACCAGTCGTTCGCAGGCCGCACATCCCAACCGGCGGCGACGAAGGCACTGTTGCGGTCCTGGGCCTCGTAGTCGGGCTCGGGGCCCACTGGCCGGGGGGCGAGCACCACACCAACCTTGTAGGCCGGCCAGGCCAGTTCGGCCATCCAGCCGTGGTCGTCGAGTTCGAAGCCGTCCATAGGGACCGGTACCGCGCTGGAGGCGAGCGCGGCTGCCAGGAGTTGCAGCCCGGGCTCTTCCGGATCCAGGTATTCGAGCACCGGGCCCCAGCCGGTCGTCTGCGGCTCGGCGACGTCCGGAGTCGTGGCTTGCGTTGCTTCTTCCTGCGGGAGAGTGGCCTCCTCCCGCATGCCGAGGTCGATGCGGGTGGATGTCAGCCAGCCGGCCCCCCCTGTGACGGCCAGCGCGTCGGTCGAGAAGCCGTCCAGCATGCTCGTGGTCAACTGGGCGCTGTCGCCGCCCCCATGCTCCAGGAACTGCAGCAGATTGCTCCAGTACAGCCAGGCCTGCCATCGCCTCTTGTGCGCTCTCTCTTCCGCGATGGCCCTTGCACTGTCGTCCAGGACGGCGAGCGCCGTCCACGCGGGCGGCTTGTACCGGCCGTCGGCGACAGCCGTGACAGGACACCCGGACTGGTCGACTGCAGAGAGGACACGCAGGGGACCACCCTGGCCGCTCGGCGGCCTGCCGTGCAATGCCGCTGCCAGCTGAGCGCCTACGGCTGACTCGGTGACAGCCGCCGCATGTGGCCGTGTTCCTGTCAGGCCCGCGACGACTGCCTCCGCGCGCGAGAGCCAGACCTCCGCATCGGGACAACGGAGGTAGGCGAGAAGAAGGTCCGCAGGATTGATCCAGACGTGTTCCGCCAGCTCGCCCGGCAGACCGCCTCGCACCTTGGCGTAGTAGTCGCGTGCCTGTCGTTGGCCGTGGTCGCCGTATGGGTGCCAGACCGGCAGTGCTGGTCCTGCAGTGGCATAGCCGGTGTCACGGACCCGCGTACGCCACTCCTTGACGTCGTAGTACGTGAGCTGGAAGACCCGCAGTCCCTCGGCGCGGAGCCGGGTGCGCTTGGTGGCGTCGTCGGCCAGCCGGTTGTGCTTGGCGGTGGCGTGGAACTCGTAGCCGTCCAGATAGAGCGCAAGACGCGGGCCGGGGGCATCGAGTCGCTCGAAAAGTACGTCAGGCCGTGTCCCGTCCAGCACGCGTTGTTGTGAAACGCGCCAACTCAAGGTGGCGCCCGCCGAATCGGTCAGCCGCAGGTCGAGGGAGTAGGTGCCCGCCGAGGTCGTGTACGTGTCCGCGCTGGCCTGGGAACCGGGTTGTCCCGCCCAGTCCTTGAGCGTGTCGATGAACATGACCTCAAGGTCGCTCTCGGCCTGACGCTCCAGCGGGATGTGGTGTGTTGTGGCAACGGGCGCGGTCTTCCAGCCCTCGCCGCTCTTGCCGAGCAACTCGTTGAGCATCTGCCGTACTTCGTTCCTGCTGACCCGGTCGTAGTCACTCGCGGGTACACGGCGCAGGAGGCACCGGTGACAGCCGTCCAGGCCCTTCTCGATGCACGGGCAACTGTCGATGACCTCGCGCGCCTTGAGCAGCACCTCCCGGAATCCCTCTGCTGAGGCGAGGCGGTGCAGATAACCGGTGCCGCCCGGCAGCCTGTCGTAGACCACGAGGAAGCGCCGCGGCCAGTCGGCGTCGCCACCGTCCGGCATCGATGCGGAAGCGATGTCGATGTGGTCGGGGTCGCCGCCGTACCGGGCTGCGATTCCCACGAAGAGTGCTGCGGTGAAGGACGCGAGCCGTTCCTTGGCGCGAGCGACCGATGCGGGCAGCAGGATGCGAACGGCTTCGGTGACCAGCTCGTGAGCGAGCAGGAGGGGGACGTCCTTGCCCTTTCCCTGGCCGTCCTCGTCGGTGGACCGTGTCTTTCGGCGTGGGCACCACAGCAGGTGGTGAGCGCCGGCTCGGGTGCTGGAGGCCAGGGACTCCGTGAGGGCCTGGTGCGGTTGGTCGACCACAGGACGTCCATCCGCTGTGGCGCCACCGCAACTGGTGCATACATAGAACGGGTTGAGACGAACGTCGTCGCCCGCGATGGGCACCGTACTGCTGCCGTCCTGTCGGTCGAGGCCCAGGTTGAGAGTTCGGACCATGGCGCGTCGGGTGAAATCGACGCCGAAGATGGCTGTTTCGTGCCGCCACGACCCGGGCGAGAGGTGCACCGGATCGATATCGACAGTGGTGAGCATGGAGTAGCGGCGCCGGTCCCGTTCGTCCTTGTCGTCACGAACCCGGGCGTCATCACGTTTGTCGCGGGCGATGACCCGTTTGGGTTCGAGGACGTACTGGACGCATCCGGCGTCGGCGATCTCGCGGCCGCCGCAGCGCGGACATGGTGAGGTGTCTGCCTTGGCATTCTCTGTCCGTACATAGCCGCAGGCAGGGCAGAGCCGCCACACAGACCAGGCGCGCCGGTCCGGACTGCCGATGTCCAGGGCACGCACGACGTGCCTGTAGCCGTTGACGTAGAAGCTGTTGCCCGGGGCGAGTTCGGCGAGGGAGAGCCTGCGGGAGCGCTCGTAGTCCCTCACCTCACTGCGGTACCTCTTCTTGGCGCCGAGGTCCTCGCCTTCGCCCTCTGCCTGCTCCTCGGTCCAGTAGAGGGTGGCCTCCAGCTGGGTGGTCGTGTCGGCGAGGCTGTAGTTCGGCAGCAGCCCCAGGTCGACCAGCGCACCGTGCGCGCTGGTCTGACTCAGGTCCCGCAGAAGATCACCAGTGGCGCGCCGCTCGGCCAGCAACTCCCGGTGTTCCCTGTCTTGTTCGGGGTCGGATCGCACAAGTCCGGCCATCGCTGCGTCGATGGCCGCGATCCGGCGCCGCAGCTCCTCGCGCCGCGACGTCCAGGCCTCCTCGGCTTCCTGTAGGGCGCGGGCGATCCCGCTCGTCGCGTATGCGCGCAGTTCTTCGGCGGCGTGCTCGGACACTCCCGTGCCATCAGCCCTTCCGGCGGGGAAGAGAGCCAGGAATTCCTCGACCAGATTCACCCCGTGGGTCAGGGCGGCATCGGAGAGGTCCTGGCACCAACCGGTGGTGCCGAAGAGCGCCGACACCAGCCGCGGCGCCGGCTGGAGCGGTTCACCATCCGCAGTGGTGAGCGATCCGCGGGCGGCGAGATCCAGCAGATGCGCTGTGTACTGGCGCCGCAGGATCTCCACCGCGGACAAATAGCAGCCCGGCGGAACGATGTCGCCGGCGATCATCTCGCGCGGTTCGTCCAGGTAGTAGAGGTCGCGTGCACGACGCCCACCGAAGGCGACGATGAGCGCGTTACCGGTCTTGCGGCCTGCGCGCCCCGCTCGCTGGACGTAGTTCGCGGGGCCTTTCGGCAGGGAGCCGAGGAGTACGGCCGACAAGTCGCCGATGTCGATGCCGAGTTCCAGCGTAGGGGTGCAGGACAGCACGTTGGGGTCGGTGTAGTGCGTACCGTCGCGGAACGTCCGCTCGACACGTTCGCGCTGCGGCCGGGTGAGCATGCCTGTGTGTTCGGCCGTGACCACACGGAATGTGCCGCCTGTCAGATACAGGCGCCGGTAATAGTCGTTCCGGTAGTCGCGCTCCTGCGATCCGCCGAAGCTGCCGGACGTGCTGCTGACGCCCACGGAGACATCGGTTTGCGGCGGACGCAGTACACCCTTGCAGCGGTAGCGAGGGCAGGGATGCCCGTACCAGCGGGTCCTTCGTTCCGGCAGGACGACCTGCTCCCAGCCGCAGTCCCCGCAGCTGACGAAGGCCTTGTTGACGATCGCGTCGTCGAGCAGCCGCACTTCGATATGGCCGGGCTGCAGCCCGTACACCCGGGTTGTTCTGTCCTGCGCCGTGCGCACCGCGAGGACGTGTTCCTCCGCCAGCACAGGTAGCAGCCGTCTCAGATATTCACTGGCTCCTGCGGCATCCAACCCAAGGCACCGCCGCGTCCAGTCCTGGTACCAGCCGAGCCGGCCGGTAGCCACGTCGAAGGACGACTTCTCTTTCGGCCCGTCCAGCAGGAACCGGGGAGCAGCCACCCCTTCGGGAAACGCGGGCATGCCGTCCGGCCGACCACCCCACACCTTAAACCGGGTCACGCCCACATCGCGCATCCATGGCTCCAGCCACTGATGCCGTACGCCTCCCCGAAGCCGGACGCGCTCCAACAGCCCACGCACGAAAGCGAGATAGCGATCGGGCGTCTGTAGACCGCCCACCGCCAGCAGTTGACCGGGCAAGGACAGATGAAGATCTCTGGCGAGCGCGATGATGCGATCCGGATCCTGCACGATGACTTCGGCTGCCGCGGTCCGAGTGAGCTCCAGGGTGCGCCCCTGTCTTGAGCGCAGGCCGAACTCCATGACGGTGGCGAAGGCCAGCCGCTCACCGATGAGTTTCCATGTACTGGCATCACCCGTACCGCGCCCGGACAACAACCGGTCCACGCCTGGTTCGTCGTGCAGATCCGGGGGTACCACGGCAGCCAGTGTCTGTGGGTCCTCGACCGAGTCGAGGACGTTCCCGATCAAGTCATTGAGCGCCAGGGGCTCCGGGGAGTTCGCGAGGCTGTGGGCGAGCAGGGACCGGAACGAGAACTTGTACGAGGCGTTGGCAACGTAACCCGCCCGGTGCGCGGCATCCTGCGTCGAGTCGTTGAACAGCAGAGTCTTGCGTTCTTCCGGTACGAGTGCGATGTCACCGCCGGTGAACAGCTGGGTGACGGTGGCGGAGGCGAGCGCGGCAAGCGCCGTACCGAGAAAGCGGATGCCGTTGTCCGTGTTGCACGCGGGACAGCGGTCGTCGACAGCGGCCCTGTCAGCCGTCTTCTTGTCGGTGATGGCGAGCGCGAACCAACCGTCCTGCAGCTCGTCGCGATCGGCGAGAGTCGGCAGACGATACGTGCCCTGCGCGCCGTCCAGTACCACCAGGGAGAGTGGGTCGACACCGCCGGAGGACGGCTTGGCCCCGGTCAGAGCGTTCAACGCCTCGTCCCGTTCGGCGGGGGTGGCGGCGATGAAGTACCGGATGCGCCGCTTGTCACGCCCGATCCCCGCACGCCACACCTTGTCCTGCGCCAGGACGAGCTGCTGCGGATCCGCTTCGGGCGACAGAGTGGCCCACCCGGAGCGCCCGCAGTTACGGCAGTACACGGCAGGCAGATGTACGGCGGCGGGACGCACCGCCGTATCCGTCCCCGGCTGCGGCTCCGCCCGCCGCGCGTCACCGGACGGCCACGACCCGGAGGACCGCATGTCCTCTTCGCCACTGCCGGCGGGTGGAGCGGCGAGCGCGGCTCTGCGCGCGGCGGTCCGATCGTCCTCGTACCAACGGAATTCAGGGTTCGGCCCCACACCGCGCAGTACGCGGGTCACAGGCCGCACCCACAGATGGGCTTCGACGTGCAGCAGCGGGCGCGGCCGCCTCTCGTCCGACTCGGGATCCCGGGCGGCCGACAGCAGCGCCACGAACCGCGACAGGGCCTGCAGCACGAGCCGAGGATTCTCCCGAGCCGCCCGCCCCCACGCGTACCCGAACCGGCTCATGCGATCGCGCAGTTCCCACTCGCTGAGCGGCTCGTTGCCGAGGAGCGACAGGGCACCGTGTGTGAAGTCGTGCCGCTTGAGGAGTCTGCCGATCTGGAACGCGTCGAGACCGGATCGCCCGAGCAGCTTCTCCGCGAGCGCGTTGAGGTCCAGCAGGTCGGGCCTGGCCTCGACACCTGGTCCGCCGGAGCAGTCGATGACCTCCTTCGGCGAAGGCGGTTCGGGCAGTTCGTAGTCCACCTCGCCGGTGAACTCGTCCGCCGACATCCGCTCTTCACCGATCACCGCATCCGGGAGGAACGGCATGCCGAAGACCTGGGCCGCCACGTCCAGAATCCCGCCGTGGGGACCACCCGAACCGCCCTCACCGAGGGTCGCGGATGTGGCCACCGGACAGATGGATCCGAGCGGCCGCCCAGGACGACTCTGCCCCGTGGCCGAGGCCAGTCGGCGCAACAGCATGGCGACGTCGGTGCCTTGAGCGCCGTCGTACGTGTGGAACTCGTCCAGCACTACATACGCGATGTCCGCGTCCTGCCACAGCGGCCGGTCCTCCCCACGCTGCAGCAGCAGGTCGAGCATCTTGTAGTTGGTGATGAGCACATCCGGCGGCGAGAGGCGCATCTCCTCGCGCCGCGTCATCACTCGCCGGAAGTCGGTGTCGGGCCGGTCCCCGATGTAGAGCCCGGCGGTGACCTGGGCGAGCTCCGGCTGGGCGAGATACTCCCCGATACGCCCGGCCTGGTCGGTGGCGAGAGCATTCATGGGATACAGGAGGACGGCCTTGATTCCGCCTCGGCCCTGGGCCTTCGCCCGTCGGCAGTGGTCGAGTACGGGCACGAGGAAGGACTCGGTCTTGCCGGAGCCGGTCCCTGTGGTGATCAACGTGGGTTGCGCCGGGCCGTGCAGCGTGCTGAGCCGCTCCCACGCCTTCGCCTGATGCCGGTACGGAGGGAACCCCGGCACCCACTCCACATGCTGCTCCCAGCCGTGGTCGGCCTTGTGGAACGGCGTCCTGATCCGCAGATACGGACCACGGAAGATCCCCGACTCGGGATGCCCCAGAAACCGCTCCAGCGCGAGGCGGGTGTCTCCGTCGGTCAACGCGTAGGTCGTCGTGAGGTATTGGGTCAGACTGCCGCGCAGCTGCGCGGCGGCCAGGGTGGGCCTCACGACTTACTCCTTCGTCCCCGGGTTGTTGTCCGGATCAACCGTATAGCGGCTCTCTGACAGCGTCTGCCGTATGTCGGCTCACATGAGCGAGCCGTGGCCGGAATCGCGCTCTTTCGTCACGGAGAGTCCCAACGCACCCTTCGACCAGGGCGATACGGCGATACAGCGGGGTCTAGGGGGAGCCGCGATGGTCGAGCCGATCTATGTACCTGTTCTGCCGACGCGGCGGGACACCTGGAACGCCTATGCGCAACTGGACTTCCGATTACGGCGACGGATCGCGCCACTGTGGACGGTCGTCCCGCACTCCGGTCCGGAGCGCACACGGGGCGAGCACGGGGCCCCGGACTGGGACAGCGATCAGGCCGCACTCGACCGCTGGCTCACCCCGCGGATGGATCAGCTGATCGAGGCCGTAGACGGCTTGCCGGGCTGGGTGGACGCCGCCCATGTCGAAGGCAGCATCCATGGATCGGCGGCGAGCCTGTGGCGGCTGATGACCCGCAGCCGCCTGCGGCTGGTGACCGGCCCCGAACGGGATCCCCGACTTCAGCGCTATGCCGCGGATCTCGCATTCCTGAGCGGGCGTGGCATGGGTATACGGCTTCTGGTCAACGCTCCGCCGGACGAGCTGCGGTCGACAGAGCTGCTGAGCTTGGCCGACCGGCTTCGCCTGCCCCCTTCGTCGGTCGACCTCATCCTTGACATCGGAGCCGTCTCGGACCCCGCAGAGGCCGGCAAGACGGCCATTGCGGCACTCGACCTGCTGGGCGCGTTGGCCCCCTGGCGTACGGTCGTCCTGACGTCCGGTGCCTTCCCTCGCGTGCACGACAGCCCGGGCTCCGAAAACGCCTATGTTGCCCAGCGCCATGACCGGAACCTCTTTGGGGCAGTGCGCGCGGCCCGGCCTGCGTTCCCGAGAACCGTGGTCTACGGGGACTATTCGGTCGAGCACGCCTTCAGCGCGAACATCCCCCATGTGCGGGCCCCTGGTCCTCCGTGGGGAGTGATGCGCTACACCGCGACGGAGGGGTTCATGATCGGGCGGGTCCCCACCCGGGGCAACGACCGCGTCGACCGCGTCCGGGCCATGGCCCGCTGGATCACGGAGTCCGACGCGTTCCGCGGTGTCGACTACAGCGACGGTGAGCACTGGTTGCAGGAGTGTGCCCGGGGAGAGGGCCCCAAGGGCTCGGGCAATGCGGAGACATGGATCAAAGTGGGGCACATCCAGCACATGAACTTTGTCGTGAACCAGCTCATCGGGGGCGATGCTGCGGCGGGATCGGCCTTGGAATGACGTGTTTTCGCACGTGAGGATTTCAAGGTCGAAAGAGAGGTAGTGTCTTGAGCCGGCTGTCGATCGTGTCGGCGACGAAGTCGGGGACGGGATGGCTGCGTTTGGTCTCCGGCCACGATGAGGACAGCGCCTCAGCGGTTTCCTGAACCGTGACGGCGATTTCCTCCTCCGGTACTCGCAGAGCCGAAGCGAGCGGGCGAAAGCTCTCAAGGGTGATCAGTTCGGACCTGAGAGTGCCGCCGAGCGGGAACGCCAGCTTGTGGTCGGCCTTCGGGTACGCGGTGACACATACGAGGTCGTAGGCGGGGGAGAGGCGCGCCTGCCTGCCGCTCGGGTAGCGCAAGGTCCAGTTCTTCAGGTGGGCGTCTGCGTTGCCCATCACAACGAGGGCCACCAGGCGGCGTACGTACTCGATGGCGTCCTCGGGCGGGCATACGGCGCTGACCACGCGACCGATGCCTTCGTAGTTGGCCTTGTCGTACTTGGCGTCGGCCGAGACCTCACGTACCTGCGCGAAATCCTCCTGGTGTACGCGCCCGGCGTCAGTCCGGTCGAAGCGGCGGACAGCAAGGGCGTGTTCCGTGGGTACGATCACGGACTCCGGCAGGTTCTTCAGTTCGGTGCCGGGAACAAGACGCGACTCCGGTACATCGATGCCTGCTTGCGCAGCCCACTGAAGCATGGCGAACTCGTTGGCCGGGACGGCGGGGAACCGCTGGTCGGGGAGCTTCACGATCCAGTCTCCGCCGCTTCCGGTGGCGGGGAGAACCAGGGCCTTACCCTCGTAGCGCATCGAGAACTTGGGTTGCACGCCCGCCAGTGAGAACCGCAGAGCGTGCTCGTGACGGCAGTCTTCGGCGGTCTCGTGGTCGGGCAGCCCGTCGAGAGGCACATCTGGTACGACCCGAACGGCGCCCGGAAGATCGTCGCCCAAGTGGCACAGCAGGACGAAATCGTGGAGCTTCTTCTTGTTCAGTTCGGTGGCGACCAACTGCCGCAGACCACTGCCGACTTCCGGCAGGAGGTTGGCGAACCACTCAGGCACACTGCCACTGCCTGAACGCCGCTTGCGTGGATCCCGTTCGAAGCCCTGGCCCAACACCGGGTGGTCCGCGCTGAGGTCCGAGTAGTCGAACCAGGTGTTGCCGTCGTGATAGCCCAGCACGCCCACGTGCCGATCGCCGAGATGAACGGAGGCCGTGACATCACGCTGCATCGCTGCTGCCTCCCCACGTGTCGTCGAACCATGCCTTCGGTTCCGGGCCGTCGGCGAAGCCCCAGAGGGCCATGCTCTGCACATGGTCGGCGATCACCTGCTTCGCCAGCTCCGCACGGCGGAGTAGGAAGGCGTCGAATGATCCCAGGCCGAGCAGTTTCATGCACTTCTCGTCGATGCAGTGCGAGCGGAGCGCCGACTCGGAGTGGACTCCCCCGATGAGAAGGACACCAGCCGCCGGTACACCAAGGGTGTCAGGGTGCACGAGTCGGTTCGCAATGCTGCGGTTGCTGTCCGACAAGATCGGAAACAGAGGGGAACCGCTGCCGAGGAACTCGTTGAACAGCCGCAGGAGGTCGATCCGCGTGCCCTCGGGGTGGTGATTGCCGTCCGCGTCCCGGACGTCGGTGAGCAGGACGGGGTGCGCGGAGAGTAGACCCAGGACGTTGATCTTCGCCTGCGCTCGGTTCAGAGACGTCTGCGTCAGGTCGGGCCGCCACTGCTCACCGCCCGGTGGGAGCAGGTTGAGCAGTCGGCTTGCGCCGGCTACCGGATCGTCCTGGAGCGCGCTCGCGTTACGGCGCAGGGCGACGGTGTTGCCCTGGGGGGCCGCACCCACGGCGGAGCCACGCCAGATCCAGCGGCGCAGCAATTCGGCCGCCCGGCCTGCGGGGCGCCCGAAGAGCGAGGTGAAGCGGGCGAGGACGGGGACGAAGAGCGCGTACGGGAGCAGGCGCAGGTGAGGAATGCCCGCGTCCATACGGAGGAAATCGACGACCAGGCGCAACGCCTTCTCGGTCTCGGCGAACGCGGCATGCCGGTCTTCGTCGTTCTTGAACTCCTGCCGGAAGTCACGGTCCACCTTTCCGCCGCGCAGGGCCATCACGCTCTGCATCAGGATCTGCGGAGTGAACTCGCCGAACTCCAGTCCGTTGACGCGTTCCCGGAGAGCGTCCAGGTCGGACGGCTGGACATCGAGCGGAGCGGAGTGCAGAGCCTGGAAGATCTCCGCTCGCTTCAGTGTCTTGCCGAAGGTGTTCATCCGGTCGAAGATCTCACGCAGCGCCTGCTCGTCGTCGCTCTCGATCTCGTACATGGGGATCTCGTACGTGCGGATGGCGGTGGCCACAGCGTCGCAAAGGTTGAAGTCGTCGTCGGACAGCCAGTTCCGGTCACGCTGCCATGCGAGCAGCCGACGGTTGTCGCCGGCGACCCAGACGGGCAGCCAGTGGTCCGCCGGGTGCTTCGCATGCGGGGCGGACAGAAACCTCTTGTCCCGCAGGTCGTAGAAGATCCGGAAGCGGCGGTCCACCGTCTCGTCGGAGGCGGTCAGCGCGCCGATGAGTGTGGTGAGTCGCTGTTGGCCGTCGACCACCCACAGAGCGTCGGAACGCTCGGGTGCATGGAATCTCAGTTCGCCGAGCGCGATCTCCGCCGCCGGCGCGGGTTTGCGCCACATCAGCAGGTTTCCGATGGGATATCCGCGCAGGATGCTGTCGAAGAGCCGCTCGGAGTCCGAGGCGTCCCAGCGGTACGACCGCTGGAACTGCGGAACCCTGATCCTGCCGCTCTGTGCCCACGCGACCAGCTCGGGAGGGGCGGCACGGCTTACCTTCGGCTGGGTCACTCCTGCCATGATCCACCTCCGGAGACGTTCACATCGTAGGCCGCGACGTTCCGCGGGGCGGGATTCATCGCAGGTCCTTGATCAGGGTGCCGTCTTCGGTGGCGAATGCCTTCCATCCGTTCTGAGGATTTCCCGCCAGTGCGCTCGCGGCCCCTGATGGTGTGCTGTGGAGGCTTCCGTCCTCAAGTCGCAGGTCGCCGTTGTCCAGGACGACCGCGTGATGGACCTGCTTGAGGTTGCGACGGCGCCATACGAGCTGCTGACCGCTGCACAGTCGTCCATCGGCCAGGAGGGGAGCGAGGGACTGGTCGCGTGCGGAAGAACGGGCGGTGGGCGCCCCGTCGGCGATGTCCGCTGCGGTGGTGCCCGACAGCCCGAGCAGCTTGCGCAGGGTGCTGTTGGGTGTGTCGATGAAGGGCTCGGCCAGGCTCTGCAACTTAGCGAAGACCTCGTCGTCGACCCGGATGGTGCGACTCAATCGACTCTCGCTCTCGCTTAATTTCACTGTGACAGCGGAAAGTGTAATCAGGTGCCCGGTCGACTGTCCATCGGCAAACGCTGTCTGGCCGAACTGGCCCTGTTTCCACGCTTGTTCGGTGTGGAAACACTCGCGGGATGGTGTACCGATGCCGTGCCCAGAAGTCGTCCGACGGCAAGCTGTGCAAGAAGCGGGTCACGGGACCCGACATACGCTGCCACCATCACGTAGGTCTACCGGCGGGGCGAGTGACGTCGCCGCCGCGCCCTCGACGCGCGAAGCGCGCGCCCCAGCGGAGACCCGCTCGTCCCCGCCGAAGCGCACCCGTACGAGCGGCGACGGTTACCAGTCCGCGACGGCTTGCCCCGACACAGCCATCGCGTGAGCGCCGCCTCCTGGAGGAAGTCGCCGGCTTCTGCGCGGACACCCTCAAGGACGGTGGTGCGGCGGCCATCGCGGACCGAGCCTCCGCATACGTCTCGGATGCGACCTGGAAGGCGCTCGTCAGGAGGCACCGAAGGACGGGATGCGACGAACTCGCGGAACTGGCTCGGGCCATCCTCAAGGGCAAGGAGCAACTGCACGACGTCGTGAGCCGGACGGCCGGCGGCCTCCTGGGTCTGCTGAGGCGCCCTCGCATCGAGCGGGTCTTCGCGCAGGAGCTCGCGCGTCGTATCCCTCTGCCCTGGGATGCACAACTCGCCGCTGCCGCACGCGGATTGCAGATCGCCGGGATCTACGTCTGTCTGGTGGGGAACCGGGAACTCACCGACTGCGCCTGTCTGAGGGACGTGCTCAAGGAGGAGGGGAAGGAGCGCGTCAAGAAGCTGATCCAGGTGGCTGTGGAGGACTGGAGGTCACTGCCCGCCAGGATGTCGGATGCGGTGGGTGAGGTGTGATCGCCGGACCGGCGTCGGGTGACTCATCAACTCGTCAGTGGTGTAAGGGGGTTGGGATAAGGTGTCCGTCACGCTCTGTTGACGTGGCCGGGTTGGATCAGGTGACTCGGCGTGGTGGAATCCTGAAGCTCGGGGGCATCCATGGATCCGTTTCTCCTCACCTTGGCCGGGACGGCCGGGACGACCGTCGTCACTCTTCTCGTCGGTGAGGGCTGGCAGCAGGCCCGCGACGGGGTGGCGGCGGTCTGGCGCAGGTTCCGTCCGGAGGCTGCCGGTGAGGTGGAGCGCGAACTCGAAGCCTCCCGGCTCGCCGCGTTGGAAGCGGGCGACAGCCGTGAGGTCGGGAACCGGCTGGAGGGTCACTGGATCGGACGGTTCGCCGGACTGCTGGGCGAGCACCCTGAAGCTGCCGACGATCTGCGGACGTTGATGGACCGGCTGAGCAATGGCTCAGGCGGTCAGGTGATCAGCGGAGGCGTGCGGATGGAGGCACGGGCCGACGGCAGCAGCCGCATCTACCAGTCGGCCCGGGACCAGCACGTCATCGAACGATGAGCGGACTGGAAAGCTGGGGTGACGACGCCCGCGGGAAAGCTGATGCCTGGGGACGTGCCTCGGAGAACGGCCAGGTGTATCAGTCCGGCCGGGACCAGCATGTGACGCACATCTACATAACGCCGGAGGCTCGGGGGCAGGCTGCTCGCGAGGCGGGGAAACGTGCCGATGGCGTGGTCCAGGCGATGGCACACGCGGTGGGCGAATGGATGGCCCGTTGCGCAGAGTTGGAGGAGCGGGCCGAGAGGGCGAAGGCCGAAGGGCGGGCCCAGGCTCATGCAGAGTTCGCCGAGAGGCTGAGAGACGCCGAGCTGCGTGTCATGCAGGCCCAGCGGATGATGCGCGAGGCGGAGCAAGCACGAGCACAGGCCGAGGCCCTCCTGACCCAGGCGCAGCAGGAGCTGGCGCTTCAGCGCCGGGCTGCGGAGCGGGAACGCGCCAGTGTGCAGAGTCCCCCATCCGAGGTGGTGCGCGAACACCAGGAGACAGACCAGTTCGCCCAGCTCCTGGAACAGGCGGAGCTTCAGCTCGGGGCCGTCCGGGACGAACTGCGGTTGTTGAGCGATGAGGTGCAGTCGCGCGGTGCGGAGGATCAACCGACCGTCCTGGTGGGGGAGACAGTGGAGAGCGGTGCCGAGTCGCTTGTGGGCGGGATCGAGCGCGACACCGCGGCAAATCGCCCGGCGCAGCAACGTCCAGAACGTCCTCGGAAGCCCCGCACCACCCTGGCCAAAGCCGTGAACGTAGTGGGCTATCTCGCCGTCGGACTTCCGCTGCCGATCGCGGGATCCGCGATCGGCACCATGTACTCGGCCAAAACACCGCCAGCGGTCGTGTGGGGCGTTGTCTTCGACGTGGGTGTGGTGGTGGCCGCTGTGGTGGTCGCCGCCTTGCTCTACCTCGCTCTGACACTGGCGCTCGACTGGTCGGAGGACGCCATGTTCGGCGGGTGTTTCGTGCACGCCTTCGCAGGTATCGGGCTCTTCATCACCGGCATTGCGTTGGATGCGGATACCTTGCCGCGGCTGACTGAAGCCGGCCGTTTCGTCGTGGAGTACCTGGGCCCAATGTGACCGAGGAGAGCCGCGCGTTCACCGCGCCCTGCGCGTCACCCCGATGAAGTCGAGCATGGCCTGCTGGGCCTTGACCTGTGTGGACTCCGATTCGCAGGATCTCTCATTGAAGAAGATCGGGATCACTGACGTGCCCCCCGGCGTGTGAGATAGGTGGCGGTGAGTGAGGCGCTCAGTCGAGGAGCTGGTCGAGTGTGTGGTCCGTCTCGTCGAAGAAGCCCTCGGGCCACTCCGAGAGCATGCCGTCCTCGCCGATGACGGGAGTGACGATCTGTACGTCGGCCCCATTGCCCCGGAAGTAGTGGACGACGGTGTCGGCGGCCTTCAACCGGCCCTGTTTGACGGCGAGTCGGGTGCCGTCGAGGACGTGGTCGCTGTGCGTCTCCACGATCAGCTGCGCGCCGGCCGATGCGGAGGCCGCGATCAGCGCGGCCATCCGTGCCTGGCCGCGCGGGTGGAGATGGGCCTCGGGGTTCTCCAGGAGGATGAGGCCGTCGGGTGCCGCCGTGAGGCAGGCCACCACGATGGGAAGAGCGTAGGTGAGGCCGAAGCCGAAGTTCGTGGGGCGGCGGCGCTGGGAGGAGTTCAGGCCCGCCGTGCCTCCGAAGCCGTAGCTCAGCCGTACGGAGTCGGTGCCGGGGATCCGCGTCGCCTCCAGGTTGACCCCGGGGCACAACTCCTGCATCCAGGCCACGACTTGGTCGAGGAGGGTGTGGGCGCGAGCCTCGGGGTGGCGCAGTGGCCCGTCCGGCACGATGTCCTGGGCGTGGTGGCGCAGGAAGTTGATGGTGTGTTCGCCGCGGGAGCCGAGGAAGCCGCGGTCAATCGCCTGGTGGTGCGAGCGGGGACAGCTGGTGGCCGGGACGATGCGGTCGGCCCTGAGGTATTGGAAGCGCCGGGAGAAGAGCGGTGTCCGGGCCCAGAGCTCCGGCAGGTCGGAGGGCAGGACGACGCCGGTGAGAGGCAGGACGTCCTGCCCCGGGGCGTACCGCGCCGACCAGGCGTACAGGTGCGTGCTGTCCGTGCGGAACACCACCGTGATCAGCGGGTCGGGTTCTCCTTCGGTGCGTACGAAGTCCTCGTGGAGCAGATCCTGCCCGGTCCCCAGCTCCACCAGATCGCCGTCGAGGAGGAACCCGCCGTGCTCGTCGGAGTCGCCGTCCGTGGAGAGCGTGGAGAGCAGCGTGCCCGAGTCGTACGACTGACGCAGCAGGGCGAGGGAGTGCAGAACCGTGCTCTTCCCGGACGAGTTGAGTCCGGTGAGCAGCGTGACCGGGGCGAGCCGGATGTCGGCCGACCGGAACGCCTTGAAGTTGGTCAGTGACAACTGGTCGATCACTGCGGGCTGCCCTCGTCGCCGTGCAGAAACCGGGTGGTGGTCGGCAGGCGGAACTCCGCCCATACGGTCTTTCCGGGCGCCGTCGGGCGAGGGGTGACGCCCCACTTGTCGGCGAGCGCCTCGACGAGGAGCAAGCCGCGGCCGGACTCGGCGTCGCTGTCGGCGGCGGTGGGGTGGGGGATCGTCGGCTGCTTCTCGTCGCGGGTGTCGGTGACCTCGATGCGGAACGAGGCCCCGCTCGCCGTGAGGCGGAGGTGGAAGTCGCGTCCGGGTACGTGGCCGTGGCGGACGGCGTTCGCGGTGAGTTCGGCTGCGATCAGGGTGAGGGTCTCGTTGGTGGGTGTGGTGTAGGGGTGGCCCCAGTCGTTCAGCCGGTGGGACACGAGGCGGCGGGCGAGGCGTGCGCCGCGTGGGGTCGAGGTGAACCGCATGGCGAACTCGTGCGGGAGGGTGGG
>NZ_JBXVPZ010000119.1:0-22916 GCF_057961495.1 Streptomyces sp. P5F9
GGCTCCGTATCAGTGATGTGACACTCTCCGGCGCTCAAAGTGGGCCATAGTCGCAGCAACCGCTCCGTAGACGACGGCCACCGTGAGCACCAGCACCGCTGAGCGGCCGTCAGGGGGAAGCATCAGCGCGGCCGTCGCGGCGGCGCCGACGAAAGCGACGTTGAAGAGCACGTCGTAGACGGAGAAGATCCGGCCGCGGAAGCCGTCGTCGACCGAGAACTGCACGATCGTGTCCGTGGCGATCTTTGCGCCCTGTGTGGTCAGGCCCAGGACGAAGGCCGCCGCCAGCATGGGGGCAGTGGTGAACGGGAGGCCGAGGGCCGGTTCCAGGAGGGCGGCGCCCGCCGCGCACACGGCGATCCAGCGGCCGGGGCCGAGTCGTCCCGCGGCCCAGGGCGTCACCACGGCCGCCACGAAGAAGCCGGCGCCGGACACGCCCAACGCCAGCCCCAGCAGGCGCAGTCCGCCGTCCGGAGTCGACGAGAGGGCGTAGCGGCAGAGCATCAGCAGGAGGACGGTCAGGGCGCCGTAGCAGAAGCGCATCAGCGTCATCGCGAGGAGGGCCCAGACCGCCTCCCTGCGTTGTGGCGCGGCGAGATGGCGTACCGCCGCTGTCAGGTCCCGGGCGGTGCCGGCGAGTGCCGTCGCCAGTCGGGGCTGGGTCAACGCGCGGTCGGGGCCGAGGAGTTCGGGCGCCATGCGCAAGGACGTGAGGGCCGCGCACAGATAGAGGGCTGCTCCCAGCAGCACCACCGCGGCGTCGGTGTCCGCGACCAGCAGCCGTACGAGGAAGGCGAGGCCGCCGCCGACCGTCGCTGCCAGTGTTCCGGCCGTGGGGGAAAGGGAGTTGGCGACGACCAGGCGTTCGTCGTCGACCACGCGCGGGAGGGCGGCGGACAGGCCGGCGAGGACGAAGCGGTTGACCGCTGTGACGCACAGGGCGGAGACGTAGAAGAGCCAGTCCGGGACGTGGCTCAGCATCAGGACGGCTGTCAGTGCGGCCAGCAGGGCGCGCAGCAGGTTGCCGTAGAGGAAGACCTGGCGGCGGCGCCAGCGGTCCAGGAGGACGCCGGCGAAGGGGCCGATGAGGGAGTACGGGAGGAGCAGGACCGCCATCGCGGAGGCGATCGCGGCGGCCGAGGTCTGTTTCTCCGGGGAGAAGACGACGTAGGCGGCGAGTGCGACCTGGTAGACGCCGTCCGCGCCCTGGGAGAGCAGGCGTACGGCGAGCAGGCGCCGGAAGCCCTGGAAGCGCAGGAGGATGCGCAGGTCACGGACGACGGCCATGGGCACAGCCTCACATACGAGGAGGGTCCCCGGGCGCAATGCCCGGGGACCCTCGACGACCGAACCGGTGGCGGGTCCTAGCGCTCGACCTCGCCCTTGATGAACTTCTCGACGTTGGCGTAGGCCTCGTCGTCGAAGTACTGGACCGGCGGGGACTTCATGAAGTAGCTCGACGCGGAGAGGATCGGGCCGCCGATGCCGCGGTCCTTGGCGATCTTCGCGGCGCGCAGGGCGTCGATGATGACACCCGCGGAGTTCGGGGAGTCCCAGACCTCCAGCTTGTACTCCAGGTTCAGCGGGACGTCGCCGAAGGCACGGCCTTCGAGGCGGACGTAGGCCCACTTGCGGTCGTCGAGCCACTGGACGTAGTCCGACGGGCCGATGTGGACGTTCTTCTCGCCCAGGTCGCGGTCCGGGATCTGCGAGGTGACGGCCTGCGTCTTCGAGATCTTCTTGGACTCCAGGCGGTCGCGCTCCAGCATGTTCTTGAAGTCCATGTTGCCGCCGACGTTGAGCTGCATCGTGCGCTCAAGACGGACACCGCGGTCCTCGAACAGCTTCGCCATCACACGGTGCGTGATGGTGGCGCCGACCTGCGACTTGATGTCGTCGCCGACGATCGGGACACCGGCCTCGGTGAACTTGTCCGCCCACTCCTTGGTGCCGGCGATGAAGACCGGGAGGGCGTTGACGAAGGCGACCTTGGCGTCGATGGCGCACTGGGCGTAGAACTTCGCCGCGTCCTCGGAACCGACGGGCAGGTAGCAGATCAGGACGTCGACCTGCTTGTCCCTGAGGATCTGGACCACGTCGACCGGAGTCTCGTCGGACTCCTCGATCGTCATGCGGTAGTACTTACCCAGGCCGTCGAGGGTGTGACCGCGCTGGACGGTGACGCCCTTGTTCGGGACGTCGCAGATCTTGATGGTGTTGTTCTCACTGGCACCGATGGCGTCGGAGAGGTCGAGGCCGACCTTCTTCGCGTCGACGTCGAACGCGGCGACGAACTCGACGTCACCGACGTGGTAGTCGCCGAACTGGACGTGCATCAGGCCGGGCACCTTGGCCGCCGGGTCGGCGTCCTTGTAGTACTCGACGCCCTGTACCAGTGAGGCGGCGCAGTTGCCCACGCCGACGATGGCTACGCGAACCGAACCCATTCCGGTTGCTCCCTGTGTGTGCGAGGTGAGGCCCTGACTGGACCTCATGTGGTGGTTTCGTCGGACGGATCCGGCCCGGGGGTGGCGCCCCCGAGCCGGGGCAGGCCGCCCGACTCCCCAGATGTGCTGTCCTGCTGAGCGGAGCCTCCGGAGGCGGGACCCTTCAGGTCCCGTCCGGCTCGCTCGCTCTCGATGAGCTCGTTCAGCCAGCGCACTTCGCGCTCCACGGACTCCATTCCGTGGCGCTGCAGCTCAAGCGTGTAGTCGTCGAGGCGCTCCCGGGTCCGTGCCAGGGAGGAACGCATCTTCTCCAGACGCTCCTCCAGCCGGCTGCGGCGACCCTCCAGTACGCGCATGCGTACGTCGCGTGACGTCTGCCCGAAGAAGGCGAAACGAGCGGCGAAATGTTCGTCCTCGTACGCGTCGGGCCCCGTCTGCGAGAGCAGCTCCTCGAAGTGCTCCTTACCTTCCGCCGTCAACCGGTAGACGATCTTGGCGCGACGTCCCGCGAGGGTGGCGGTAAGGGCGTCCTCGGGGGTGTTCCCCGCCTCCTCGATCAACCAGCCGTTGGCGACCAGCGTCTTGAGGCAGGGGTAGAGCGTCCCGTAGCTGAACGCACGGAACACACCCAGTGACGTGTTGAGTCGTTTGCGCAGCTCATAGCCGTGCATCGGGGATTCGCGGAGCAGGCCGAGGATGGCGAACTCAAGGATGCCGGAGCGTCTGCTCATCGTCGCCTCCTTCCTGTCCGCGGTCCGACCGTGACGGCCTTTATGCCGAGCTGATGTATCGACTCGATACATCCAGACGATAGAACGGCCTTCCGGATGCGACAAGTGGGGAGATGGTGAGCGGCGTCACATCACTGATTCGTTGGAATCAAGTTGCCTGATTTGGGGTGAACTTCGGGGCTAAGCAGGTTTTGACGGTGCGTAGTCTGTGCGGCATGCACACCACCGGGAACCAAGTGACGCGTGGGGGCGTCAACGTCCCCGGTGCGGTACGGATGAATGCAGAACCGACCACATCCGTACTTCGGGGGGACCGGAAACCAGCCGCCGTTTCCAGGCGCGCACGGATGCGCCTGCCCGAGGAGTAATCGTTCGATGAGCGAGCACCGTCGCAAACCGCCGCAGCCGCAGGGAGGCGGACGTGCCGCGGCCCGACGCGGCCAGTCCGGACCTACCTCCGGCCGCCGCGCGGCACCGCGAGGCGCCACCACCGGGTCTCCCTCCGACTCCTATGGGTCGAACCCCGCAGAGCCGGGGGGTGAGGAGCGCCAGTACGGCAGCCGCGCCGAAGCACGTAGGGCTGCCCAGAGAGGCGGCGGCCGTCGCAGAGAGCCCGCCGGCCAAGGTCCCGGCGGCCCGAACGGACCCGGCCGGGGCAGAGGTCGCGCTCCCGCGCCCGGCAAGAAGCGGTTCATCGACTATCCGCGCTTCGACAAGTACGGATGGCGCCGCTGGATGCCCTCCTGGAAGCTTGTCTCCGGCCTGTGCCTGTTCTTCTTCGGCAGCCTGGTGGCAGCGGTCGGCGTCGGGTACGCCATGGTCCAGGTACCCAGCGAGAACATCGCGGCCAAGTCGCAGAACAACGTCTACTACTGGTCCAACGGCGACCAGATGGTCGCCACGGGCACCGGGGCGAACCGTCAGAACATCACCATCGACCAGATCCCCCAGGCCATGCAGTGGTCGGTGATCTCGGCCGAGAACAAGAGTTTCTACACGGACTCGGGCGTCGACCCGATGGGGATCGCCCGAGCCCTGGCCAACATGGCCCGGGGCGGTCAGACGCAGGGTGGCTCGACGATCACCCAACAGTTCGTCAAGAACACCTACTTGAATCAGGAACAGACGGTCACCCGTAAGTTCAAGGAGATGTTCATCTCCATCAAGGTGGGGACGAAGTTCAGCAAAGAGCAGATCCTGCAGGGCTATCTGAACACGTCCTACTACGGCCGCGGCGCCTACGGCATACAGGCCGCCGCGCAGACCTACTACGGCGTGGACGCGGTCAAGCTGACGCCGAGCCAGTGCGCCTTCCTGGCCGCCCTGTTGAAGGGGCCGACGTACTACGACCCCATTGGCGCCACGAACATCGACCCTGCGGCGGATTCCAAGTCCAACACGGCCCGTTCCAAGGCTCGTTGGAGCTGGATCCTTGAGCAGATGCACAACGACAAGCGCATCACGGACGCCGAGTACCAGACGGCCATCAAGAAGTACCCCATGCCTCAGGGGCTCAAGGCGACCAAGGGCATGACCGGCCAGATCAGCTACCTGGTGGACACGGCCAAGAAGTACGTCCTGAACCACTCGAACATCTCGCAGACCGAGTTCGACCAGGGCGGCTACCAGATCTACACGACCTTCCAGAAGGACAAGGTCAACGAACTGAGCGCGGCCGTGAAGAAGATCCAGAAGGAGCGCATCGATCCGAAGAAGCGCGATCTGGACAAGTACGTCCAGTTCGGCGCGGCGTCGGTGGTACCCAAGGACGGAGCGATCGTCGCCCTCTACGGCGGTGACGGCTACGAGAACGGCCACTTCACCAACAACGCCGACACCTCGGGTGTCCCCGTGGGTTCGACCTGGAAGCCGTTCGTGCTCGCCGCCGCCATGGAGTACGGCACGTACAAGACGGACGGCGTCGGTATCTCGCCGCTCAGCAAGTACAACGGTGACGACCATCTCAAGGTCAGAAACCAGGACGGCACATATGTCCTGAACAAGGACAACTCGATCTTCTACCAGAACAACGAGAGCAAATACCCCTGGGGTTACATCACGCTGCGCAAGGCGATGGAGCAGTCCATCAACACGCCGTTCGTGCAGTTGGGCATGGATGTGGGGAACTCGAAGGTGCGGGACGTGGCCAAGGCGTCCGGGATACTGGACGACAGTTTTGCCACGCTGAACCCGTCCTTCGCCATCGGTACCTCGACCCCCAGCGCGATCCGGATGGCAGACGCGTACGCGACGTTCGCCGCGTCCGGCAAGCAGGCGGACCCGTACTCGGTGACGGCCGTGAAGGAGGGCGGGCAGCCGGTGCCCGGTTTCACCAAGCCGGTTGTGAAGCAGGCGATGCCGGAGAACGTGGCGAACAACGTCACGAACACCCTGGAGAACGTCATCCAGAACGGTACGGCCGAGAACGCGAAGGCTCTGGGCCGCTCGGCGGCCGGCAAGACCGGTACCACCGACAGCAACAAGTCGGCCTGGTTCGTCGGCTACACCCAGCAGCTCTCGACGTCGATCGCGATGTTCAGGGAGAACCCCAAGGACGCCCAACTGCTGTCCATGAACGGCACGGCAGGTGTGGCGTCCATCCATGGTGGTGACATCCCGACAGCGGTGTGGACCGAGTACATGGAGGCCGCGCTGAAGGGGAAGTCCGACCCCGGCTTCCCGGACGCCACCAAGATCGACAAGGTGTCGAACGAAGATGGTGCCCCAAGTCCCACTCCGACGCCCGTCGTGACACCGAGTGAGACGCCCAGCGAGACCCCGAGCGAGACGCCCAGTGAGACGCCGAGTTCGACACCTTCGGCCACCGAATCCTGCAAGTTCAGCTGGCAGTGCAGCGACGGCGGTGGCACCGACGGAGGTGTGACGTCCACGCCGACGGACACGGCCACTGCTACGGAATCCAGTGGCACCAGTAGAGGCAACGGCAACGGGGGCATCTTCGGAGGCTCAACCGGTTAGCCGCCATATCGCCTATGGAGGGTGTTTCACGTGAAACACCCTCCATAGGATGTTTCACGTGAAACGAGGGCCGTCGCATCCACGAGGTGCGGCGGCCCTCGGCGTATACCTAGGTCCGTACGGCAGGATGTGCCCCATGCCCAGTGCAGAACTGACGCCTACGAGCGTGCACGAGCCGGATCCGGTACGGCCGACCAGGGACGACCAGGTCGCCGCCGCCGGGAGTGAACTGATCGGTGGCCCCATCGGGCGGCGCGCTCTCCTGGGGACGTCCTGGTGGACTCCCGTACGGGTCGTCGCGCTGGTGGCGATCGGCATGTTCGCCCTCGGCCTGGTCCAGAAGGCGCCCTGCTACAACAGCGGTTGGTTCTTCGGAGCCAGCTCGCAGTACACGCACGCGTGCTACTCGGACATCCCGCACCTCTACCAAGGGCGCGGTTTCGCCGACGGGCTCGTGCCGTACTTCGACAAGTTGCCCGGCGATATGCAATACCTCGAATACCCGGTGCTGACCGGTGTGTTCATGGAGGTGGCCGCCTGGCTCACGCCGGGCAGCGGCAGCATCCAGCACCAGGAACAGTGGTACTGGATGGTCAATGCCGGAATGCTGATGGTGTGCGCGGCCGTCATCGTCGTCTGCGTCAGCCGCACGCACGCCCGTCGGCCCTGGGACGGTCTGCTGGTCGCCCTGGCACCCGCCTTCGCGCTGACCGCCACTATCAACTGGGACCTCCTGGCGGTCGCTCTGACGGCCGCGGCGATGCTGATGTGGTCGCGGGGCCGTTCCCTCGCGTTCGGCGTCCTGTTGGGCCTTGCCACGGCCGCCAAGCTGTATCCCGTCTTCCTGCTCGGCCCGCTGTTCCTGTTGTGCTGGCGCGCGGGCAAGTGGCGGGACTTCGGGAAGGCATTCGGAGGAACTGCCGTCGCCTGGCTGGCGGTGAACCTGCCGGTGATGCTCTTCGCCTTCGACGGCTGGTCGAAGTTCTACACGTTCAGCCAGGAACGGGGCGTCGACTTCGGGTCCTTCTGGCTGATCCTGGCGCAGAACTCCAGCGACCCGCTCAGCACCGACACCGTCAACACGTTCGCCACGCTGCTGATGCTGCTGTGCTGCGCGGGCATCGCGGCGCTCACGATGACCGCTCCGCGCCGGCCGCGCTTCGCCCAGCTGGCCTTCCTGATCGTCGCGGCGTTCATCGTGACCAACAAGGTCTACTCGCCGCAGTACGTGCTGTGGCTGGTCCCCCTGGCGGTGCTGGCCCGGCCGAAGTGGCGGGACTTCCTGATCTGGCAGGCGTGCGAGGTGGCGTACTTCCTGGGGATCTGGATGTACCTCGCGTACACGACCAGCGGAAACGCCCACAAGGGACTGCCGACCGACGGCTACCACTGGGCCATCGGCCTGCACCTCCTGGGCACGCTCTACCTGTGCGCCGTGATCGTGCGCGACATCCTCATGCCGGAGCGGGACGTGGTGCGCCTGGCGGGCGACGACGACCCCTCGGGAGGCGTGCTCGACAGGGCGGAGGACGTCTTCGTCTTCGGGGCCGCGGCCCGTCCCGGGCGGCACGCGGCCCCCTTCGACGGACCTCAGGCGGAGTGGGGCAGCGAGGGGCCGGCCGGCCGTTCGCTCTGAGCGAACAGGGCGCGGAAGGGCCTGCGAAAGACGGCGCGGCCATACGAAAAGGCCGTACACGGGAGGTCCCGTGTACGGCCTTTCGGCTGTCCTGGAGTGGCTCAGCGATCCACGATGCGGTCGAACTGCGTGGTGGTGTGCCGCAGATGGGCCACCAGCTCCTCGCCCACCTTCGGCTCGGCCGCCTCCGCCGGTACGAACAGGATCGAGACCTGCATGTGCGGCGGCTCGGCGAACCAGCGCTGCTTGCCGTCCCAGACGAACGGAGAAAGGTTCCGGTTCACTGTGGCGAGGCCGGCGCGGGCGACGCCCTTGGCGCGAGGCATGACGCCGTGCAGCGCCTTGGGGGCCTCCAGGCCCACCCCGTGTGACGTACCGCCCGCCACGACCACCAGATAGCCGTCCGAGGCCGCCTTCTGCTGCCGGTAGCCGAAGCGGTCGCCCTTGGAAACCCGGGTGACGTCCAGGACCGCCCCGCGGTACTCGGTGGCCTCGTGGTCCCCCAGCCACAGCCGGGTGCCGATACGGGCCCGGAAACGGGTCTGCGGGAACTGCTGCTGCAGCCGGGCCAGTTCCTCGGCCTTGAGGTGGCTGACGAACATCGTGTGCAACGGCAGCCGGGCTGCCCGCAGACGGTCCATCCAGCCGATGACCTCCTCGACGGCGTCCGAGCCGTCAGTGCGGTCCAGCGGGAGGTGGATGGCGAAGCCCTCCAGGCGTACGTTCTCTATGGCCGAGTGCAGCTGCGGGAGTTCCTGCTCGCTCACGCCGTGACGCTTCATCGAGGACATCACCTCGATGACCACACGGGCGCCCACGAGGCCGTACACGCCGTCGATGGACGACACCGAGCGGATGACCCGGTCCGGCAGCGGAACGGGCTCCTCGCCGCGGCGGTACGGCGTCAGCACCAGCAGGTCACCGCCGAACCAGTCCTTGATCCGGGCAGCCTCGTACGTCGTGCCGACGGCGAGGACGTCCGCGCCGAGCCGCGTCGCCTCCTCCGCCAGCCGCTCGTGCCCGAAGCCGTAGCCGTTGCCCTTGCAGACCGGGACGAGCCCCGGGAACTGCCCGGCAACGTGCTTGTGATGCGCCCGCCAGCGCGCGGTGTCGACGTAGAGCGTGAGCGCCATGGCCGGACCTGGAACCTTTCGGGTGGCTGCGGTGTATCAGAAGTATGGAAGCTGTCGACGTTATCGAAGCGAGGACCGTGAGGTCAGCGGCGCGACATGTAGATGTCGAGCGCCTTGTGGAGCAGCTTGTTGAGCGGGAAGTCCCACTCGCCGAGGTACTCGGCGGCCTGCCCGCCGGTGCCCACCTTGAACTGGATCAGACCGAAGAGGTGGTCGGTCTCGTCCAGCGAGTCGGAGATGCCGCGCAGGTCGTAGACGGTGGCGCCGAGCGCGTAGGCGTCGCGCAGCATCCGCCACTGCATCGCGTTCGAGGGCCGGACCTCACGCCCGATGTTGTCGGAGGCGCCGTAGGAGTACCAGACGTGACCGCCGACCACGAGCATCGTCGCCGCCGACAGGTTCACCCCGTCGTGCCGCGCGAAGTACAGCCGCATCCGGTTGGGGTCCTCGGTGTTGAGGGCCGTCCACATGCGCTGGAAGTACGACAGCGGGCGGGGCCGGAAGTGGTCGCGCACCGCCGTGATCTCGTACAGCCGCTGCCATTCCTCAAGGTCGTGGTAACCGCCCTGGACGACCTCGACACCGGCCTTCTCGGCCTTCTTGATGTTCCGGCGCCACAGCTGGTTGAAGTTCTTGTGGACCTCTTCGAGGGAGCGGTTCGCCAGCGGCACCTGGTAGACGTAGCGCGGCTGGACGTCGCCGAAGCCCGCGCCGCCGTCCTCACCCTGCTGCCAGCCCATACGGCGCAGCTTGTCGGCCACCTCGAAGGCGCGCGGTTCGATGAAGTCGGCCTCGATGTCCCGCAGCCGCTTCACGTCCGGGTTCTGGATGCCGGCCTTGATGGAGGTGGCCTCCCAGCGCCGGATGATGACCGGCGGGCCCATCTTCACCGAGAAGGCGCCCTGGTGCTTGAGGTGGGCCAGCATCGGCTGGATCCAGTCGTCCAGATTCGGCGCGAACCAGTTGATGACCGGACCCTCGGGCAGATAGGCCAAGTACCGCTTGATCTTGGGGAGTTGGCGGTAGAGGACCAGGCCCGCGCCGACCAGCTCGCCGGTCTTCTCGTCGAACCAGCCGAGGCTCTCGGAGCGCCACTCCGCCTTCACATCAGCCCATGCCGGGACCTGCATGTGGCTCGCCGAGGGCAGGCTCTGGATGAATGCCAGATGCTGCTCACGGCTGATGGTCCTCAGGGTCAGGCTCATTCGGGGCGCTCCTCGGGCTGGTGTGTCCCCATGGGTACAGGGGCTCCGGCTCTCGCGCCGAAGCCTACTGCGCCTTGCGAGCGCCCCGACTGGGCGTATGCAACCTTCGCCTCGGCCTGTTGGCCGCCAAGGCGTTCCGTGCTGTTTTACGCGGAGTTCGGACTGTGGCGTCCGGGCCCTCAGCTGATGACGCCGCCGAACAGGCCGCCGTGCGCCATGCCGAGGAAGAATCCGACACCCGCGGCACCGAGACCCAGGATCAGGCCGAAGCGCTCCCTTGTCGTCTCGGAGATCCACTGTCCGTACGCGCCGGTGAGGATCCCCACCAGGCCGGCCCACGAGCTCAGCAGATGCAGGTTGTGGAAGAACCCGGTGATGAACGCGGTCAGCCCGAGCACCACGGTCACCGCGAGCAGCGTGTCCTGGAGCGGATGAGGCTTGCCGTCTGTGGCGAAAAGAGAACCGGCGGTGTTGGGTCGCAATGCCTGTGCCATGTGGCACCTCCTGCGGAAGGCGGCGCATCGTCGCGCCGGACGCACCCGATGTGTACAGATTGACGCTCTCCGCCACCGGATTTCAACCGGAAGCCGGTGTGCGGGTACTCTGTACCCTCTGCACTGGTGTCTGCCCATGTCACGACCCGGAATCCCCATGAGGGGCACCCGATGTCAGTGGCGGCTGTTTTACTGGCACACACTGTTGCTTACGCATCACAACCCTCCTGCCACGGATCGACCGTGGCCGCTGAGTCCAAAGGAGGTGGGTTCCACATGCGTCACTACGAGGTGATGGTCATCCTCGACCCCGATCTGGAGGAGCGCGCTGTCTCCCCACTGATCGAGAACTTCCTCTCCGTCGTCCGTGAGGGCAACGGAAAGGTCGAGAAGGTCGACACCTGGGGCCGTCGTCGTCTCTCGTACGAGATCAAGAAGAAGCCCGAGGGCATCTACTCGGTCATCGACCTGCAGGCCGAGCCTGCGGTCGTCAAGGAGCTCGACCGCCAGATGAACCTGAACGAGTCGGTCCTCCGGACCAAGGTCCTCCGCCCCGAGACCCACTGAGCATGCAGCTCAGCTGATCTCGGGATCCGAGTAGCAGCACCAAGCAGCCAGCAGCAAACCCGCCGAGAGGTTCCCCCATGGCAGGCGAGACCGTCATCACGGTCGTCGGCAATCTTGTCGACGACCCCGAGCTGCGCTTCACCCCGTCCGGTGCGGCGGTCGCGAAGTTCCGTGTCGCGTCCACTCCCCGCACCTTCGACCGCCAGACGAACGAGTGGAAGGACGGCGAAAGCCTCTTCCTCACCTGCTCGGTCTGGCGTCAGGCGGCGGAGAACGTCGCCGAATCGCTCCAGCGGGGCATGCGCGTCATCGTGCAGGGCCGGCTGAAGCAGCGGTCCTACGAGGACCGTGAGGGCGTCAAGCGCACGGTCTACGAACTGGACGTCGAGGAAGTCGGCGCCAGCCTGCGCAGTGCCACGGCCAAGGTCACCAAGACCGCCGGCGGCGCTCGCGGTGGCCAGGGCGGCGGTTTCGGCGGCGGTGGTGGCGGTGGCCAGGGTGGCGGCGGCTGGGGTGGAAACTCCGGCGGCGCCAGCGGTGGCGGCGGTGGCGGCTACTCGGACGAACCCCCCTTCTAGGCCCTCGGGCCGAGGGTGGGTCGTACCCACACTTCTTGATCACACAGGAGATACACCATGGCGAAGCCGCCTGTGCGCAAGCCGAAGAAGAAGGTCTGCGCATTCTGCAAGGACAAGGTCCAGTACGTGGACTACAAGGACACGAACATGCTGCGGAAGTTCATTTCCGACCGCGGCAAGATCCGTGCCCGCCGCGTGACCGGCAACTGCACGCAGCACCAGCGTGACGTCGCCACGGCTGTGAAGAACAGCCGTGAGATGGCGCTGCTGCCCTACACCTCCACCGCGCGATAAGGGAAGGGTGACCGACTAATGAAGATCATCCTCACCCACGAGGTCTCCGGCCTCGGTGCCGCGGGCGACGTCGTCGACGTCAAGGACGGTTACGCTCGCAACTACCTGATCCCGCGGAAGTTCGCTATCCGCTGGACCAAGGGTGGCGAGAAGGACGTCGAGCAGATCCGTCGTGCTCGCAAGATCCACGAGATCCAGACCATCGAGCAGGCCAACTCCGTGAAGGCCCAGCTCGAAGGCGTCAAGGTCCGTCTGGCCGTCCGCTCCGGCGACGCCGGTCGTCTCTTCGGTTCCGTCACCCCGGCCGACATCGCTTCCGCGATCAAGGCTTCCGGTGGCCCCGAGGTCGACAAGCGTCGTATCGAGCTGTCTGCCCCGATCAAGACCCTGGGCGCCCACGAGACGTCCGTGCGTCTGCACCCCGAGGTTGCCGCCAAGGTCAACATCGAGGTCATCGCAGCCTGATCGCTGCACTCGGCACAGCTGAGAGAGGGGCCGCACCCGCTGGGGTGCGGCCCCTCTGCTGTGCTCCGGGATGGGGCATTCGTGGTCCGCGTGTCGCCTCCGGGGCTGCGCTACGGCGTTCATGTTTCACGTGAAACATGATGGTGCGCCGTGTTTCACGTGAAACGGTCAGCGGGTCGCGCCCGTGACAACCCAGCGTCCCGAGCGGGCCCGCAGCAGGAGCGTCAGCATCCGCACCGTCATCATCAGGGTCATCGCTCCCCAGAGTGCGGTCAGTCCGGCGCCGAGGACCGGTACGAGCAGCGCCACTGGAGCGAAGACCGCCAGGGTCACCACCATCGCCCCGGCGAGATACGGTCCGTCTCCCGCGCCCATCAGTACCCCGTCCAGGACGAAGACGACGCCACAGATCGGCTGGGAGAGCGCGACCATGATCAAGGCGGGCAGGGCGGTGTCCTTGACGGTGGGATCGCTGGTGAACAAGGGGAGGAAGAACGGACGGGACAGGATCACCAGGAGACCGAGCACCACTCCGACGGCGATCCCCCACTGCACCATGCGACGGCAGGCGGCGCGGGCACCCGCGGGATCGTTCGCACCGAGGTAGCGGCCGATGATGGCCTGGCCCGCGATCGCGATGGCGTCGAGTGCGAAGGCCAGCAGAGACCACAGGGACAGGATGATCTGGTGGGCAGCGATGTCGGCGTCCCCGAGGCGGGCCGCGACAGCGGTGGCGATCAGGAGGATCGCTCTCAGGGAGAGGGTGCGCACGAGGAGCGGTATGCCGGCCTGGGCCGAGGCTCGTATCCCTGCGGCGTCCGGGCTGAGGGAGGCGCCGTGCCGGCGGGCTCCGCGGACGACCACGACGAGATACACGGCAGCCATGCCCCACTGGGCGATGACGGTGCCCCAGGCGGAACCGGCGATACCGAGGTCGGCGCCGTAGACGAGCCCTACGTTGAGGGCGGCATTGGCGACGAAGCCTGAGACGGCGACGTAGAGAGGTGTCTTGGTGTTCTGCAGTCCGCGGAGGACTCCGGTGGCGGCGAGGACGATCAGCATGGCCGGGATGCCGATGGAGGAGATCCGCAGATAGGTCGTGGCGTAGGGGGCGGCGGTGTCCGAGGCGCCGAAGAGGCCGATGAGGGCGGGTGCCGAGGGGAGGACGACGGCTATGACGGTGGCGCCGATCAGCAGGGCGAGCCAGATGCCGTCCATGCCCTGGCGGATGGCGGCCTGGAGATCACCAGCGCCAACGCGTCGGGCGACGGCCGCGGTGGTGGCGTAGGCGAGGAAGACGAAGACGCTCACGGCTGTCGTTAGGAGGGCGGATGCGACTCCGAGTCCGGCCAGTTGTGCCGTACCGAGATGGCCGACGATCGCGCTGTCGGCCATGGTGAAAAGGGGCTCGGCGACGAGCGCGCCGAAGGCCGGGACGGCCAGCATGACGATCTCTCGGTCGTGCTGTCTTCGGGTGGCCCTGGTGGCCGCGGGAGCCTGTGTCATGAGCACTAATCTAATCGTCCACAGGTAAGAGATGCAATTGCTTTCTGACCCTTACCTTTGATCTCGCCTCGTGTCCTCTCGCGCACTGTTCGAAGCGATCTTGGTCCGATGTGGAAAGTTTTTCTTCTGCACAGCCGGTGGATGGGAAAGGTGCAGGTCAGATCGGCTACGGCTGAAGTGGCGGGGTCTTGTTCACAGGGCTGTCCACCGGGTCGTGCACAGGTTTTGGCAGGTTCTCCACAGCATCCGGGCCGTCGTCCACATGGCCTGTGGATAACCAGATTGGCTGACGGTGCCCGCGGGCCTACGGTGGACCGGCGCCCGCTCCGTCCGTCGGCCTGAGAACCATCACAAAACCGACGCGCCCGTACCGGAGTTGGGCGCTTCATTTGTCAGTGCCGTGCCGTAGAAATAAGGGGCATGGCGAGGTCCGCTCGACGGACGGGAGGAGGTGGCTCGGTGAGTATTTCCGAGCCCTTGGACGACCCGTGGGCCGAGAGCGGTCCAAGTGATCGTCTGCCCGCTTCCCGACGACGAGGTGACGGAGGCCGCGGCCGGGACGAGCAGCACGACCGCGGCAGGGAGGGCGGCGAGTGGGAAGGCGCGGGTTCGGCCTTCGAACGCGTGCCGCCGCAGGATCTCGATGCCGAGCAGTCCGTGCTCGGCGGCATGCTCCTGTCCAAGGACGCCATCGCCGATGTCGTCGAGGTCCTCAAGGGTCACGACTTCTACAAGCCCGCGCACGAGACGATCTACCAGGCGATCCTCGACGTCTACGCCAAGGGCGAGCCGGCCGACCCGATCACCATCGCCGCCGAACTCACGAAGCGCGGTGAGATCAACAAGGTCGGCGGCGCATCGTATCTGCACACGCTAGTCCAGACCGTCCCCACGGCGGCGAACGCCGAGTACTACGCGGAGATCGTCCACGAGCGGGCCGTCCTGCGCCGCCTGGTCGAGGCCGGCACGCGCATCACCCAGATGGGATACGCGGCCGACGACGACGTCGACGAGATCGTCAACCGGGCCCAGGCCGAGATCTACGCGGTCACCGAGCAGCGGACCAGTGAGGACTACCTTCCGCTCGGCGACATCATGGAGGGTGCGCTCGACGAGATCGAGGCGATCGGCTCACGCAGCGGCGAGATGACCGGCGTACCCACCGGGTTCACCGACCTCGACTCGCTCACCAACGGTCTGCACCCGGGCCAGATGATCGTCATCGCGGCCCGTCCCGCCATGGGTAAGTCCACACTCGCGCTCGACTTCGCTCGCGCGGCGTCGATCAAGAACAACCTCCCGAGCGTCATCTTCTCCCTCGAAATGGGGCGCAACGAGATCGCGATGCGTCTGTTGTCCGCCGAGGCCCGAGTCGCCCTGCACCACATGCGCTCCGGCACCATGACCGACGAGGACTGGACGCGGCTGGCGCGCCGTATGCCCGAGGTGTCGTCGGCACCGCTCTACATCGACGACTCCCCGAACCTCTCGATGATGGAGATCCGCGCCAAGTGCCGCCGGCTCAAGCAGCGCAGCGACATCAAGCTGGTGATCATCGACTATTTGCAACTGATGCAGGCCGGTGGCTCCAAGCGCCAAGAGAGCCGTCAGCAAGAGGTCTCGGACATGTCCCGAAACCTCAAGCTCCTGGCCAAGGAGCTGGAGGTCCCGGTGATCGCGCTCTCGCAGCTGAACCGTGGTCCCGAGCAACGCACGGACAAGAAACCGATGGTGTCCGACCTCCGTGAGTCCGGCTCCATCGAGCAGGACGCCGACATGGTCATCCTGCTGCACCGCGAGGACGCGTACGAGAAGGAGTCCCCGCGCGCGGGCGAGGCCGACATCATCGTCGGCAAACACCGTAACGGCCCGACGGCGACGATCACCGTCGCCTTCCAGGGCCACTACTCACGCTTCGTGGACATGGCGCAGACGTGACCGGGCGGCTGTTGGCGGCCGACCCGGGGCCGTGTCCCCAGAAATGTGCTCGACGTACGGACGTCCCGGCGGATGGACTGGGGGCATGACGACATCTCAGGACGACTTGCTTCCCGGTACCCGCCGGGCGCTGTTGCATCGGATCGCCGTGGCCCAGGCCGAGGGGCGGGCGCCGTCGTTGGTCGCGGCGGTGGTGCGGGACGGGCGGGCGGTGTGGCACGGCGCGCGGACCTCGGTGGATGGACACGGGCCGGACGAGAACGTGCAGTACAGGATCGGCTCGATCACCAAGACGTTCACCGCCGTCCTGGTTCTGCGGCTGCGCGACGAGGGCGTCCTCGACCTCGGTGACCCGCTGGAGAAGCATCTGACCGGCACCGGCGCGGGGGAGGCCACCATCGCCCAACTGCTCGCACACACAAGCGGGTTGGCGGCCGAGTCGCCTGCGCCCTGGTGGGAGCGGACGCCGGGTTCCCTGCGTCCGGAGCTCCACGATGTGCTGGGCGAACAGCCGCTGCTGCATCCGGTCGGCCGCCGGTTCCACTATTCGAATCCCGGCTATTCGGTGTTGGGCGCGCTCGTCGAGGAGTTGCGGGGCGCCCCGTGGGAGGACGTACTCCGGCGGGAAGTGCTCGAACCCCTGGGCCTCGACCGTACGAGTGCTCAGCCGCAGGCACCGCACGCGGGTGGCTGGGCGGTGCATCCCTGGGCCGATGCGCTGTTGCCGGAACCCGCCGAGGATCTGGGCCGTATGGCGTCGGCCGGTCAACTCTGGTCCACCACCGGCGACTTGGCGCGGTTCGCTGTCTTCCTCGCCCATGGGGACGACCGGGTTCTGAGTGCGGAGTCCGTACGGGAGATGCGGACGCCAGCGGCACCGGCCGAGGCGGTCGATGTCGTGGACGGCTCCGCTTACGGTCTCGGCCTACAGGTCCAGCACCGCGATGGGCGGCTGCTCGTCGGCCATTCCGGATCGCTGCCCGGTTTCCTGGCGAACCTCACCATCAGCCTGGCCGACGACGTCTCGGCCGTCGTGCTGGCCAACTGCACCTCGGGTCCCCTGCTGTCCTCGGTGGGTGCCGATCTCGTCCGGATCGTCGCCGAGGCCGAGCCGAGGATTCCCGAGCCGTGGCGTCCGATGCCCGAAGTAGACGCCGCCGCGCTGGAGTTGGCGGGGCAGTGGTACTGGGGTACGCACGGCTTCGCCCTTCGGCTGACGGCCGACGGCGGTGCCTCACTGGAGCCACTGGCCGGCAACGGCCGCCGCTCGCGGTTCCGGGCCAACGGTGACGGCACCTGGACGGGGCTGGAGGGTTACTACGCCGGAGAGCTCCTACGGCCCGTACGGCGCCCGGACGGGTCCCTGAGCCACCTGGACCTCGGATCGTTCGTCTTCACGCGTCAGCCGTACGAGGAGAACGCTTCCGTGCCGGGTGGGGTGGACCCGGAGGGGTGGCGGGGGATCCGTTAGCCGTTGTAGTTGTAGAGGCGTCATGTTTCACGTGAAACATGACGCCTCTCACTGTCGGCCGGGACGGACGCTTCGCTCTCTTCGGAGGAGGGGTCTTCTCAGAGGGGGAGCTTGAAGCCCACGTGCGAGGCGGTGAAGCCGAGTCGCTCGTAGAACCGGTGGGCGTCTGTCCGCGTGACATCGGACGTCAGCTGGACCAACTGGCAGTCCTGGCGGCGTGATTCGGCGATCGCCCACTCGATGAGCTGCGTACCCAGGCCGCTGCCCCGCTCATCCGCGTGGATGCGTACGGCCTCGATGATCGAACGTGTGGCGCCCTTGCGGGACAGCCCCGGAACGACCGTGAGTTGGAGGGTACCGACGACGCGGCCCTCGCGGACGGCGACGACGAGGTGCTGGTTCGGGTCAGCGGTCAGACGGTCCAGGGCGGCCAGGTAGGGCGTCAAGTCGTCCGGTGACTCGCGTTGGGAACCCAGGGGGTCGTCGGCGAGCATGGCGACGATGGCGGGGACGTCCTCGGTGACCGCGGCTCGTATTTCAAGATCTCCCATGACCACACCTTAGGCAGAGGCGTGTGGGTGCGGGACGGACCTACGCGGGCACGTTCATCGACTCCACGACCCGGACCAGTGGCGCCAGTTCGGGGTTCGTGGCCGCCGCGTCGAGGGCTTCGCGCAGGGCGGTGTCGTTGGTCGGGCGGGCCTCTTCGAGCAGGGCGAGGCCGGCCTCGGAGACGTTCGTGTAGATGCCCCGGCGGTCGGTCGGGCACAGGTACCGCGCGAGCAGGCCGCGGTCCTCCAGCCGGGTGACGAGCCGGGTGGTGGCGCTCTGGCTGAGGACGACCGCGTCGGCGACCTGCCGCATCTGCAGATGGCCCCCGTCACCGTCGTGCTGTCGGCTGAGCACGTCGAGCAGCGAGTACTCGCGCATGCTCAGGTCGTGCTTGGCCTGCAGGGCGCGCTCGATGTGCGCCTCGATCCTCCCGTGCAGCAAAGAGAGGGCGCACCAGCCCTGGGCGAGGGCGGTGAGTGCGGGGTCCGTCGCTGTCATTGGCGTTTCCTCCGTCCCGGAGCGGCTGAACCCAGGATAGAGCACAGATGAAATAGTCCGCGCTTGCATATAGCCCGCGTCTGCAACTATTGTGAGCGCACGCAAAGCGCTCCTGCAATCTTCTGGGAAGGGTACCTCCACATGCCTCTCGCGCTTCTGGCCCTCGCGATCGGGGCCTTCGGAATCGGAACGACCGAGTTCGTGATCATGGGGTTGCTGCCCCAGGTCGCGGGTGACTTCGGGGTCTCCATCCCCACCGCGGGACTGCTGGTCACCGGCTACGCGCTGGGTGTGGTGATCGGCGCCCCGCTGATGACCGTGCTCGGCACCAAGGTCCCCCGCAAGCGGATGCTGATGCTGCTGATGGGCCTGTTCATCCTCGGCAACCTGCTCTCCGCCGTCGCCCCCAGCTTCTCGGTGATGCTGATCGGCCGCGTGGTCGCCTCGCTCGCCCACGGCGCCTTCTTCGGCATCGGCTCGGTCGTCGCGGCCGGACTGGTCGCCCCGGACAAGAAGGCCGGAGCCATCGCGATGATGTTCACCGGACTGACCGTCGCCAACGTCGTCGGCGTCCCGCTGGGCACCCTCGTCGGGCAGTCCGTCGGCTGGCGCGTCACCTTCGCCATCGTCGCGGGCCTCGGTGTGATCGGCCTGGCCGGTATCGCCAAGCTCGTGCCCGACCTGCCCAAGCCCGAGGGCGTACGGCTGCGGCACGAACTGGCCGCCTTCAAGAACACCCAGGTCCTGCTCGCCATGGCGATGACCGTCCTCGGCTTCGGCGGCGTCTTCGCGGCCATCACCTACATCGCGCCGATGATGACCCACGTCGCCGGCTTCGCCGACGGCTCCGTCACCTGGCTGCTCGTCCTCTTCGGCCTGGGCATGGTCGGCGGCAACCTCGTCGGCGGCAAGTTCGCCGACCGCGCCCTGATGCCCATGCTGTACGTCTCGCTGGGCTCCCTGGCCGTCGTGCTCGCGCTCTTCACGGTCACCGCGCACAACAAGATCGCGGCAGCCGTCACCATCGCCCTCATCGGCGCCCTGGGCTTCGCCACCGTGCCGCCGCTGCAGAAGCGTGTCCTCGACCAGGCGCACGGCGCCCCGACGCTGGCCTCAGCAGTGAACATCGGCGCGTTCAACCTCGGCAACGCGCTGTCCGCCTGGCTCGGCGGCATCGTCATCGCGGCCGGCTTCGGCTACACCGCCCCGAACTGGGTCGGCGCCGTCCTCGCCGCAGCAGCCCTGGTCCTCGCGATTCTCTCGGCCGCCCTGGAGCGACGCACCAGCGCCCACGGCGCAATCGTGGCGGCCGGCACGCCGAGCGAACAGCAGACCGCCGTCCATCACTGACCTCACCCGGCCGGAGCGGGGAGACGCGGGGCCAGGGCCGTCCCCGTGCATCCCCACCGGCCTTGGTCCCCCGACCAACAGCCGACCTCGGCTGTCCGACCACCACCAGAAACAGCAACACCCGCAAGGAGAAACCCTGATGAGCACCACCACCGCCGTAGCCCCGCTGACCATCCAGGACGCCGAAGCGCTCGTCGCCGAGGCCCGCCGAGCCGCGGAGGCTGCCGGGGTCACCGTGAGCATCAGCGTGCTGGACGCGGGCGGTCATCCGCTCGCCTTCCGGCGGGACGACCGGGCTGTGCTGATCTCCGGTGAGACCAGCACCCGCAAGGCGTACACGGCGCTGCAGCTGGACGCCCCCACCGCCGACCTCGTCGACGCCGTGCAGCCCGGAGGCCTCTTCCACACCCTGCCCACCGCGCTCGACCGGCCGCTGCTGTTCATCGCGGGCGGTATCCCGGTGCGCCGTGACGGCCGGCTGATCGGAGCGATCGGGGTCGGTGGCGGCGCACCCGCGCAGGACCACGGCTTCGCCCAGGCCGCCGCGGAGGCGCTTGTCTGACGTCTGTGGGTGACGGAAACGCCGGTTCTCGACGAGGTGGGTCGGGAACCGGCGTTCTGCGTGTTCGGGGACCCTCAGCCGGCCGCGACCGTCAGTGGGGCGAACCGTCGTGTCCAGTCGCCGGGCAGTTCGGCGATGCCGTACGTCATCACGGAGTTGAGGGCGGAGGAGGCGAGGCCGTGTTCCTTCGCCCAGGACAGCAGGTCTTCGTGGCGTACGTCGATGTCGGTGCGCAGGGGACGGTCGGTGCGGGCGGCGAGTGAGGCGAGAAGGGCCTTTGCCGTCTCCGTGTCCTGTGCGATCAGTGGGCCGATGACCTGGGTGTCCATGTTGGGCCAGGCGGCCGCGTAGCCGATGATCAGGCCGTTCTCCTCCGCGAGCCTCAACTGGTCGGAGAAGGCGGGCAGCCGCGTGATGAGGGGCGTGCGGTCGGTGCCGAACACCGCCTCGTCGAGGCGCAGGATGCCGGTGAGGTCCTCGGCCGTGGCCGCACGGGTGGCGATCGGGGACTCGGGTCCGGCAGATGTGAAGTGGCCGCGGAGCGTCTCGGACCGGCCGGTCGCCTTGAAGCCGAGTTCTTCGTAGAGCGGGCGGCCGTTCGGGGTCGCGTACAGGGTCAGCGGTGTGGTGCCCATCGCTGAGACCAGGTGCTGCATCAGTCGGCGTCCCACGCCCTGACGGGCGTACCGCTCGGCGACCAGGACCATGCCGATGGCAACCAGATCCGGGCGGTCCTGCGAGCCGTACTCCGTGACGACGCATGCCGCGAGGAGACCGCCTTCGGGGGCGTCGATGCCGTAGCCCTTTCCGGCGCTGAGGAGAAAGCCCCACTTGTGTTCCTCGCGTGGCCACCCCCGGTCCTCGGACAAGTCGGCGCAGGCGAGGCGATCGCGGAGCGTCAGCCGGCGGATGGGCAGAGCTGCGAGGGAAGGAGTCGGCACGCAGGTCAGGCTGTCTGACGTGCGTTGTCGGCGTCCACCTGTTTCCGGTGAGACGTACGTGCTTTTGGCCATGTCGTGATCAGCGGCACAACACACGCACAGAAGCCGGATGTTTCACGTGAAACACCGGCGAACGGCGAGCATCCGGCGGCCTCGGGCAAGGCGCCACAGGTCCGCCCACTAACCTCGTGGCTCATGGCGAGACTGCATCTCTTCGACCTCGACGGCACTTTGCTGCACGGAACCAGCGCGCCCATGGAGATCTCCCGTCAACTCGGCCTGGAGGCCGAGACGGTGGAACTCGAACAGGCGATCTCGACCGGGCTGATCGGACCGCCGGAGTATGCGACCCGCGTGTACGCGCTATGGGCGGATCTCACCGAGGAGCATGTGGCGGCGGCCTTCGAAGGAGCCCCTTGGCTGGCGCGGATCCGTGAGGTCTGGGCCGAGATCAGGAGCGCCGGCGAGTACTGCGCCGTCGTATCGCTCTCGCCTTCCTTTTTTGTGGAACGGCTCACGGGCTGGGGCGCCCACGCGGCACACGGATCGCTTTTCCCCGCCGTGCCGTTCACCGCGCCGTCCATGGACCTGACCGGAGTCCTCAGCTCCGCTGCCAAGGTGGTGATCGCGGACCGGCTGTGTGAGGAGTTCGGGGTGACGCGGGCGGACTGCGTCGCATACGGCGACTCGATGTCGGACAAGGACCTGTTCGGTGCCGTGCCCGTCTCCGTCGCGGTCAACGCGGATCAGCATCTGTCGGGCCTCGCGACCCACTCCTATGAGGGGCGGGATCTATGGGATGCCTACGAATTGGTGCGCGGCGCCCGGTAATTGAGGGAATCGATGGTTCGGCCCTCCCTCTGTTCGCGGGGGAGCGAGGCGGCATTCGTGTGCGGACCGCGGGCCGGTAGGGTCGACTCCGGTTCTTGGCCGGAGCCGGACGCCGCGTGAGGGTGCTGCGGGCAATGTCACACTCTTGCCTTACTTGTCCGTACGCAGTGGGAATGTGGGTTGGATATGGCTGTATCGGCAGCTTGACCGAACGGGGAGAAGCAAGCCGTCCGCGCGGAAGCAGTCAGCTTCCGGCTGAGGAAGCGCGCAGACCGACCGAAAGATGTTCGAGGCGAGGCACACCATGGACGCTCCGACCACCCCGTCGGCCGACAACGGCACGTCCGGCGGCAGCGGCGGAGGCGGCTGGTTCACTCCGCGCAAGCAGCCGGAGGTATCTCCGGGCGAAGAGCGTGGGACGAAGGAGGGACGGCGTCCGGCAGTGCTCCGTCCGGTCCGCAGGGGCGTGGCGGCGGGGAGTGCAGAGCTTCCGCCCACGGACGGTTCGGCCTCCTCGACTCGACCAGCCCCCTCGGCTCCCTCCACCCTCTCGACTTCACCCGCCTCAGTGGCCCCACCCGTCTCGCCGACTCCAAGCGGCGACGGTCGCGCATCCCATCCGGACGGGCACACCGCTCAGCAGGATGTGACGCCCGGACAGCAGCGAATACCGTCGGCCGTGACCGCCCCGCAGCGCTCACCTCCCGTCCGGCCCTCGCCCCCCGTCCAGCCTTCAAC
>NZ_JBXVPZ010000120.1:0-22688 GCF_057961495.1 Streptomyces sp. P5F9
CAGATCCACCCGCCGCCCTACCCCGTCCCGCTCCGCCCGCTCGTACGCCAGCCACGCCAGCGCCAGGTCCTGCCATGGCAGCCCGACCGGGGCGTAGACCGAACGCGCACGGGCATCGGTCCGTCCCGGATGGTCGCCGCGCAGCACGTCGCCGAGCGTCGTGTCGATGTCCGTCGGGGTCAACGCGCCCACGGACTCGACCAGTTGGCGGTCGTCGACCACGACCAGCGCCGCGTCCAGCAGGTCGGCGGCGAGTTCCCGCTTGCCCGGCTCGTCGGCGCCCAGGCTGGTGAGGTGCTGTCCCTCCCGGGTGTCCGCGAGGGACAGCAGCGGCGTGCGGGACCAGGTCGCCAGCAGGACGACGTCGGCGGCCGCGGCGATCTCCTTCGGCGAGCCCAGTACCCGGCCGGCGTATTGGGCGGCGAACTCGGTCGCCCGGTCCAAGTCCGTGTCGTGGACGAGGAGTTCGCCGTGCGGCCGGAGCGCGCCCAGGCCCCGCACCATCAACTCGGCCTGCACGCCCGCACCGATGACCCCGATCACCGCATCCTCCGCCGAGCCCGCGAGGGCATCCGTGCCCAGGGCGGCCGCCAGCCCCGTACGCCACGCGGTCACCGTGGCCGAGTCCAGCAGGGCGAGCAACTCGCCGTCCACGCCGCTGTGCAGGCACAGCACGCCCCTCAACGCGGGCCGTGCGTCAGGGAACTTGGCGTTGACCTTCACGGTGTAGGCCCCGATGCCGGGCAGCAGTCCGGGCATCAGCGCGGTAGCCGTACCGGGGAACGGCAGGTCGGTGCGCACCCGTTGGCCCGGGATCGCCACCGGAGCCCCCACGGCGAGGAAGCCGGCCCGCAGCGCGGCGAGGCAGGCCGAGGGGTCCAACAGGGCGCCCAGGTCGCTCCGGGTCAGCAGGCGAGTCATGCGTTCATGATCCGTCAGAAGCGGGGTCGGGGGCGGAGTCGGCGGAGGAGCCGGTCGCGGAGTCGGCGGCGGAATCCGCGGCCGTGGCGGCCTTCTTCGCCCGGCTCGGCTGCACCCTCTTCGGCTCCCCCGGCATCTTCGGGTACTCCGGCGGATACGGCAGATCACCCAGCCCGTGGTCGTGTTCGTCGCGGCGGGCGAGTTCGAGGAGGGCGTCCAGGGAGTAGCGGTGGTCGTCCATGTCGGCGTGCACGTCGCCGAGTTCGGCGAACCGGGCCGGCATGGTCGCGAGGTCGAAGTCCCGGGGGTGCGCGGCGTTGACCTCGTCCCAGCGCAGGGGAGCCGAGACGGGGGCGTGCGGGCGGGGTCGTACGGAATAGGCGGAGGCGATGGTGCGGTCACGGGCGGTCTGGTTGTAGTCGACGAAGATGCGCTCGCCGCGCTCCTCCTTCCACCACTTGACCGTCACCTGGTCCGGCATCCGGCGGGCCAGCTCGCGGCCGACCGCGATGGCCGCGCGGCGGACCTGGGTGAAGGTCCAGCGCGGTTCGATCGGTACGAAGACGTGCAGGCCGCGGCCGCCGGAGGTCTTGGGGAAGCCCTTCAGGCCGCCGAACTCGTCGAGTACGGCGCGGAGTTCGTGGGCGGCGCGGACCGCGTCGTCGTAGTCGGTGCCGGGCTGCGGGTCGAGGTCGATGCGGAGTTCGTCGGGACTGTCGACGTCGTCGCGGCGGACCGGCCAGGGGTGGAAGGTGAGCGTGCCGTACTGGGCGGCCCACAGGACGGCGGCCTGTTCGGTGGGGCACATCTCATCGGCGCTGCGTCCGCTGGGGAAGGTGATGTGGGCGGTCGGGATCCAGTCGGGCATGTTCCTGGGCGCCCGCTTCTGGAAGAAGTTCTCGCCCTCGACCCCGTCCGGATAGCGCTCCAGGGTGGTGGGTCGGTCGCGCAGCGCCCGGAGGATTCCGGGGCCGACCGCGATGTAGTACCGGGCGAGGTCCAGCTTGGTGAAGCCGCGCTCCGGGAAGAAGATCTTGCCTGGACTGGACAGCCGTACGGTCCGGCCGCCCGCCTCCAGTTCCACCGCTTCGCCCATGCGAGCCACCGTAGGCCCGGCGCGCGGACCTCGCACACCGGGCGGCAAGCGACGGACGAGCGCAGAATCGGGAGCATGGATCTGCCGGTGATGCCGCCCGTGAAGCCCATGCTCGCCAAGTCGGTGGCGAGGATTCCGCCGGGCATGCACTACGAGGCGAAGTGGGACGGCTTCCGGGCGATCGTCTTCCGTGACGGCGGAGAGGTCGAGCTGGGCAGCCGTACCGGAAAGCCTTTGACCAGGTACTTTCCCGAACTGGTCGAGGCGCTGACGGAGCGCGTCCCGGAGCGGTGTGTGCTGGACGGCGAGATCGTGATCGCCCGGGACGGGCGGCTCGACTTCGACGCGCTGACCGAGCGCATCCACCCGGCCGAGTCGCGGGTGCGGACGCTGGCCGAGCGGACCCCGGCCTCGTTCGTCGCCTTCGACCTGCTGGCCCTGGCCGACGAGTCGCTGCTCGACGTCCCGCTCGGCGATCGTCGGGCGCTCCTCGAACGGGCGCTGTCCGGCGCGACCGCACCCGTGCATCTGGCGCCCTCGACCACCGACGTCGAGGTGGCGCAGCGGTGGTTCGAGCAGTACGAGGGCGCCGGGCTCGACGGTGTCGTGGCCAAGCCGCTGGACCTGCGCTACCGCCAGGACGAGCGCGCGATGTTCAAGATCAAGCACGAGCGGACCGCGGACGCCGTCGTCGCGGGCTACCGCCTTCACAAGAGCGGCCCCGTCGTGGGCTCGCTCCTTCTCGGCCTCTACGACGATCAGGGCGCCCTGCAACATGTGGGGGTGTCCGCAGCCTTCACCATGAAGCGGCGCGCCGAGCTCATCGAGGAACTCGCGCCGCTGCGCATGGACGACCCGACCGGGCATCCCTGGGCGGCCTGGGCGGAGGAGGCCGCGCACGAGTCGGCCCGGCTGCCGGGCGCCCCGAGCCGCTGGTCCGGCAAGAAGGACCTCTCCTGGGTGCCGCTCAGACCGGAGCGGGTGGCCGAGGTGGCGTACGACCACATGGAGAACGGCGCGCGCTTCCGGCACACGGCGCGTTTCCGCCGCTGGCGTCCCGACCGCACGCCCGAGAGCTGCACGTACGCACAGCTGGAGGAGCCGGTCCGCTACGACCTCGCGGAGATCCTCGGCCCGCAGGATCCGCCGGACTGACCCCTTCCACATCTCGCAGTGGGCCGATCGGCGCAATCGGCGCGCACAATCACAACCGAACGGGTATGGCCACCAATGAACTTATAAGCGCACAATCAAAAACAAAGACTGGTGGCAACGGTGGGCATGGGACAAAGGCCGCCTCGGCGGCGCGGCGCGACAAGAGCGGCGCTGCTGGCCGCCACGATGATGGCCTCCCTGGCGGTGGGCTGCACGGCACATCACGGCAGCTCCCCCGACGACGGGCGCGGACAGAGCCTGCCCCCTACGCAGACCCCGGCCCAGAGCCCGAGCGCCGGCGGCACGGTCGCACCCGCCGCCGGTCCACTGCTCGCGGTGAAGATCGACAATGTGCCCGCCGCCCGCCCCCAGACCGGTCTGGACTCGGCGGACATCGTGTACGCGGAGCAGGTCGAGGGCGGGCTGAGCCGGCTGATGGCGGTGTTCGCCACCAAGCTGCCCAAGTCCGTCGGCCCGGTGCGCAGCGCCCGCATCTCCGACCTGGAACTGCTGCGCCAGTTCGACGACCCGACACTCGCCTTCTCCGGAGCGCAGCACAAACTCCTGCCGCTGATCGCCAAGGCCCCGCTGAGATCGGCGTCGCCCGACGAGGTGTCCGGTGCCTACTACCGGGGCGTCGACAGGTCCGCCCCGCACAACCTCTACCTCCGCCCGAACAAGCTGCTCTCCTCCGCCCCGGGCGCGGCGGCCCTGACCACCGGCTTCCACTACGGCGCGGCCCCTACGGGCGGCAAGCCCACGGCCTCCCGCACCGTGCGCTACCCGGCGGCCCGCTTCACCTTCACCTGGTCCGGGAGCGAGCACCGCTGGCAGGTCAGCGAGGACGGCACGCCCACGGTGTTGACCGGCGGCAAGCGGCTGGCTCCGGCGACGGTCGTCGTGCAGTACGTGAAGATCCGCAAGTCCAAGTACCACGACATCCTCGGCAACAACACGCCGTACACGGAGACCGTCGGCTCCGGGAAGGCGGACGTCCTCCGTGACGGCCGTACCTTCAGCGTCGACTGGAAGCGGCAGAAGGCCACGGACGGAACGGAGTTCACGACCGCGGACGGCACACCGGTGAACTTCGCGAAGGGCCAGGTCTGGGTGGTGTTCGCGAAGGCCTGACCGCCTTGTGCTCTTTCGCGGGTTCGTACGCTTGCGCCACTCTGTCGTCCTTGATCCGTGGGACCGGGGCGGGGGACGGCATGAGCGGACGTGGTTGGTTCAGTGGCCGGAAGTGGTTCCGGAGGGGGGCGCTCTCGCCGAACAGGGACGGCCGGCGACGCGTACCTCCGTGCGGCCGAGTCGGGCAGTGTGAACGCCCAGTACAACCTCGCGCTCGTCTAAACTCGCCCTCGCCGAGCGGCACTTCGAGCGGGCGGCGAAGCAGGGACACCTCGACGCGGGGTTCAGCGGCGCCGCGGTGAATCTGGGGCTGCCGCACCAGGAGGCCCTTCCCTGGTTCCGCGGGGGAGCCGACCTGGGGAACGAGCAGGCGCAGCACGCACTGCGGGTCCTCACCACGCGCGAAGAGGGACAGCCTCCGTTCCCTGGGCCCCGTTCACCGGCGTGCCGCACACTCGTCAGGTGGATACGGAGTACAACAAGGCGGTCGTTCGCGAGCTGGACGAGCTCGGCAACGGTGTCGGCGATCTCGGTCGGCTGGATGCCCTGTGCACGCCCGACATGGTCAACCACGCGTTGGCACCCGGCATGCCGACGGGGATCGAGGGCACACGGCAGTTCCTGCTGCGGGCCCGCCGTGACCTGCATCCGGCCCGCTGGGTGGAGTCGCACCTCGTCGCGGAGGGCGACCTGGTCGTCCAGTTCGGCGTGCGGGAGCACCAGTGGCCCGGAGGAATGTTCCGGGGCTTCGACGTGCCGAGCGGAACGTACCGGAGAGACGCCGCCTTCGCCTACCGTCTGGTCGCGGGACGGATCGCCGAACGCTGGGCGGTACGCGACGACTTGGCGATGCTGCTGCAACTCGGCGCGCTGAAACCTCCGCAGCCTCCACCGCGCTGAGCGCCGGGCGACGCCTAACGCTGCGCGGCGAGGGGCTCCCCGGGATTGCGGAGCCCCTCCGCCGCGTCCGAGACCCGTTGGATGAGGTCGAAGAAGACGGTCTGTTCCTCGGCGGAGAGCGGAGCCAGGAAGACCTGGTTCATCCGGGCCGTACGCACGACCAGCTTGCGGTGCACCCGCGTGCCGTCGGCGGTGAGGCACAGCAGGAAACGACGGCCGTCCTGCGAGTCGCGCACCTTGTCGAGCAGCCCGCGCCGGCTCAGCCGGCTGATCACCTCCGCGATGGTCGACCGGTCCAGGCCCACCCGCTCCCCCACCGTGCGCTGGTCGAGCCCGGGCTCGTCGGCGAGCGCGTTGAGCACCGCGAACTGCGGGGAGGTGATCTCCTCGGAGACCATGGTGTTCCACAGCAGATAGTGCGCCTGCTGGAGTCGCCGGGCGAGGTGCCCGGGGTGGGTGGTGAGGTCCACCGCGGCCATGTGCCCTCCCGACGTCATATTCATCCGTGCACTGAACGATACCTGGAGGCCCTCAGGGTGAGTCCAGTCTTGTGCACCGCCATGCCCCTGCACTTGACCTCGGGCTTCTCCCAGGTCTTGACGGCGGGCTCTCGCAGTGACAGCGTGAAGGAAACTTCACCGAAATGCTCAGTGCCCTGATTACCTGCTGACCGGGCGCTCGAACGGGACGGAGCCTCACGGATGGACAAGGTGGTCGCCACAGCCGACGAGGCCGTGGCCGATGTGCCGGACGGAGCAACGCTCTCCGTCGGCGGCTTCGGGCTGAGCGGTGTGCCGAACGTGCTGATCCAGGCCCTGTACGAGCGCGGCACGACCGGCCTCGGCGTGGTCTCCAACAACTGCGGGGCGATGGAGTCCGGCCTCGCCGTCCTCCTCTCCGCAGGCCGGATCGCGCGGGTGACCGGCTCCTACATCGGCGCCAACAAGGAGTTCGCCCGCCAGTACCTCGCCGGCGAACTGGAGGTCGAGATGATCCCCCAGGGCACCCTCGCGGAGCGACTGCGCGCGGGCGGTGCGGGCATCCCCGCCTTCTACACCCCCGCCGGTGTCGGCACCCAGGTCGCCGAGGGCGGACTGCCCTGGCGCTACGACGGCTCCGGCGGCGTCACGCTCGCCTCGCCGCCGAAGGAGGTGCGGGAGTTCGACGGCACCGAGTACGTCCTGGAACGCGGCATCCGCACCGACTTCGCCCTGGTCCGCGCCGCGAAGGGCGACCGGCACGGCAACCTCGTCTTCAACAAGTCCACCCGGAACTTCAACCCCCTCGCGGCGATGGCGGGCAAGGTGACGATCGCCGAGGTGGAGGAGCTGGTCGAGCCCGGCGCCATCGACCCGGACGCGGTGCACCTGCCCGGGATCTTCGTGCAGCGGGTGGTGGCCCTCACCCCCGAGCAGGCCGCCGACAAGCGGATCGAGCAGCGGACGGTGAGCAGCTGATGGCCTGGACACGCGAGGAGATGGCGGCCCGCACGGCACGCGAACTCCAGGACGGGCAGTACGTCAATCTCGGCATCGGACTGCCGACACTGATCCCCAACTACCTCCCGCCGGGCGTCGAGGTGATCCTGGAGTCGGAGAACGGCATCCTGGGCACCGGCCCGTACCCCACCGAGGACCAGGTCGACCCGGATCTGATCAACGCCGGCAAGGAGACCGTGACGGTCCTGCCGGGCGCCTCCTTCTTCGACTCGGCTCTTTCCTTCGGGATGATCCGGGGCGGGCACATCGACGTCGCCGTGCTGGGCGCGATGCAGGTGTCGGTCGGCGGTGACCTGGCGAACTGGGCGATCCCCGGCAAGATGATCACCGGGATCGGCGGGGCGATGGACCTCGTGCACGGCGCTCGCACGGTCATCGTCGTCATGACCCATGTGGCCAAGGACGGCTCCCCGAAGATCCTCGCGGAGTGCGCGCTGCCGCTCACAGGCAAAGCGTGTGTGAACCGAGTCATCACCGATCTCGGCGTGATCGACGTGTCACCCGAAGGTCTCGTGTTGATCGAGACCGCGCCCGGTGTGAGTGTCGAGGAGATCGTCGCCAAGACCGACGCGAAACTCACCGTCAAGGAAGGCCTGCTGTGAACCCGGTTTACATCGTCGACGCCGTCCGCACCCCCATCGGCAGGTACAGCGGAGGGCTCGCCTCCGTCCGCCCCGACGACCTCGCCGCCCACGCCCTCCGCGAACTCCTCGCCCGCACCCCCGACTTGGACCCGTCCCGCATCGAGGACGTCTACTTCGGCAACGCCAACGGCGCAGGCGAGGAGAACCGCAACGTCGCCCGCATGGCCGGCCTCCTCGCGGGCCTGCCCACCTCCGTACCGGGCGTGACGGTCAACCGGCTCTGCGCGTCCGGCCTCGAAGCGGTCATCCAGGCGGCCCGCGCGATCGCGGTCGGGGACGCCTCCATCGCCGTAGCGGGCGGGGTGGAGTCGATGACCCGGGCGCCGTACGTGCTGCCGAAGTCGGAGCGGCCGTTCCCCGCCGGGCACACCGAGTTGTACTCGACCACGCTCGGCTGGCGCATGGTCAACCCGGCCATGAACCCGGAGTGGACCATCCCGCTCGGCGAGAGCGCGGAGCTGATCGCCGACAAGCACAAGATCGGCCGCGAGCAGCAGGACGAGTTCGCGCTCGCGAGTCACCGGAAGGCGGCCGAGGCGCAGGCCGCAGGGCTCTTCGACGGCGAGATCGCACCCGTGCCGATCCCGCAGCGCAAGGGCGGTCCGGTCGTCTTCGGCGCCGACGAGTCCGTACGGGCGGACGCCTCCCTCGCGGCGATGGCCAAGCTCAAGCCGTCCTTCCGCACGGAGAACGGGACGGTGACCGCGGGCAACGCGTCGCCGCTCAACGACGGTGCCGCGGCACTGTTGTTGGTGGACGAGGAAGGGCTCAAGGCGACCGGCCGTCAGCCCCTCGCCCGTGTGTCCGCCACCGGTGTCTCGGCGATCGACCCGCAGTACTTCGGACTCGCCCCCGTGGAAGCCGTCAGCCGCGCACTCACCAAGGCGGGCAAGGGATTTGACGACCTGTCAGTCCTGGAGCTCAACGAGGCCTTCGCCGCGCAGGTGCTCGGATGTGTCGCCGAGTGGCCGGAGTTCGACCCGGCGATCCTCAATCCCCAGGGCGGTGCCATCGCGCTCGGCCACCCCCTCGGCGCCTCCGGTGCCCGGCTCGCCGGCACCGTCGCCCACCAACTCGCCCGCAAGGGCAGGGGAGTTGGCGTCGCCACCCTCTGCATCGGCGTGGGTCAGGGCCTGGCCCTAGTCCTCGAACGCTAGGAACCCGAACGGTAGGAACTCGAACGGCAGGAACCCCCATGGCTCTCACCCAGCACGACATCGACCTCGAAATAGCGGCCGAGCACGCGACGTACGAGAAGCGGGTCGCCGACGGCGCGCCGGTCGAGCACCACCCGCGCCGCGACTACGCCCCGTACCGTTCCTCGCTGCTCCGCCACCCGAAACAGCCGCCGGTCACCATCGACGTCTCGAAGGACCCGGAGCTGGTGGAGCTGGCCTCCCCCGCCTTCGGCGAGCGGGACATCACGGAGATCGACAACGACCTGACCCGGCAGCACACCGGGGAGCCGATCGGTGAGCGGATCACCGTCTCCGGGCGGTTGTTGGACCGGTCCGGGCGGCCGATCCGCGGCCAGCTGGTCGAGATCTGGCAGGCGAACTCGGCCGGCCGCTACGCCCACCAGCGCGAGCAGCACGACGCCCCGCTGGACCCCAACTTCACCGGTTTCGGGCGCACGTTGACCGACGACGAGGGCAACTACCGCTTCACGACGGTCCAGCCGGGCCCTTACCCCTGGCGCAACCACGTCAACGCCTGGCGCCCGGCACACATCCACTTCTCGATGTTCGGCACGGCGTTCACCCAGCGGCTCGTGACGCAGATGTACTTCCCGAGCGACCCGCTGTTCCCGTACGACCCGATCATCCAGTCGGTGACCGACGACGCGGCCCGGCAGCGCCTCGTCGCGACCTACGACCACGGCCTGTCGGTGCCCGAGTTCTCGATGGGCTACCACTGGGACATCGTGCTCGACGGCCCGCACGCCACCTGGATCGAAGAAGGACGCTGACCCGCCATGACGAAGATCGACACGAGCCGCCCGGAGTCCGTGCTGCCGACCCCGTCGCACACGGTCGGCCCCTTCTACGGCTACGCGCTGCCGTTCCCCGGCGGCGGTGACATCGCGCCCGTCGGGCACCCGGACACGATCACCGTCCAGGGGTACGTCTACGACGGCGAGGGCAATCCGCTGCCGGACGCCTTCGTCGAGCTGTGGGGGCCCGACCCCGAGGGCAACGTCTCCACGACCGACGGCTCGATCCGGCGCGACCCGGCCGGCGGCGGCTATCTCGGCCGCAACGGAGTGGAGTTCACCGGCTGGGGCCGCATCCAGACCGACGCCAACGGTCACTGGTACGCACGGACGCTACGACCGGGCGCGCGCGGCCGGAACGCCCCGTACCTCAGCGCGTGCGTCTTCGCGCGCGGACTGCTGGTGCACCTCTTCACCCGGATCTACCTCCCGGGCGACGACCCCGCCCTCGCCGCGGACCCGCTGCTGTCCGGGCTGGACCCGGCGCGGCGCGACACGCTGATCGCGCAGGACGACGGCAGGGGCACATACCGTTTCGACATCCGCCTTCAGGGCGAAGGCGAAACGGTCTTCCTGGAGTTCCAGTGACAGCTCCCGACCCGTCGGACACCGGCCTGCTCGCCCCCGGGTGGGCCGGCTCTCCCGCCGCGTCCGCGACGAGCGACACCGCGTATCTACGGGCCCTGCTCGACGCGGAGTCCGCGCTCACCCGCGCCCAGGCCGCGCTCGGGCTCGCCCCCGCCGAGGCGGCGACAGCGGTGACGGCCGCGGCCGATGTGGACCGCTCCAACGTGTGGTCCGTCGCGGAACGGGCCCGAGGCGGCGGGAACCCGGTGATCCCGCTGGTCGCCGATCTGACGAAGGCGGTCGGCGAGGAGTACGGCCCGTACGTCCACCGGGGCGCGACCAGCCAGGACATCATGGACACGGCGACGATGCTGGTCGCCGCCCGCACCCTGGACCTGGTCCTGACCGACCTGGCCCGCACGGAGCGCGCGCTGTCGGGGCTTGCCGCCGCCCACCGCGACACCGCGATGCCGGGCCGGACCCTCACCCAGCACGCCGTACCGACGACCTTCGGGCTGAAGGCCGCCGGGTGGCGGTCGCTGGTGCTCGACGCGCGGGACAGGGTGCGTACGGTTCGGGACGGGCTGCCGGTCCAACTCGGGGGCGCGGCAGGCACGTTGGCCGCCTTCACGGCGTACGGCGCCGAGGACGCGCTCGCACTGCCGGACGCGTACGCCCGTGAACTCGGCCTGGCGGCACCGCTGTTGCCCTGGCACACACTCCGGACGCCGGTCGCCGATCTCGCCGGATGCCTGGCCTTCACGGCGGGCGCGCTGGGCAAGCTCGCCGCCGATGTCCTCGTCCTGTGCCGTACGGAGATCGCCGAGGTCTCCGAGGGCAGCGGCGGCGGTTCGTCGGCCATGCCGCACAAGGCGAATCCCGTACGGTCCACGCTGATCGCCGCCGCCGCGCGCCGGGCACCGCAGCTCGCGGCCACCCTCTACGGCTCGCTGGTCGCCGAGGACGAGCGGCCGGCCGGGGCCTGGCACGCCGAGTGGGAGCCGTTGCGGGAGCTGCTGCGGCTGATCGGCGGGGCGGCGCGTGATGCCGCCGAGCTGACCGAGGGGCTGCGGGTGCACCCGGACGTGATGCGTGAACACCTGGATCTCACCCACGGGTTGATCGTCTCCGAGCGGCTGTCGGCCGAGCTGGCGCCGCTGCTCGGGCGGGCCCGGGCCAAGGAATTGCTCACGGAGGTAGCCCGGCGGGCGTACTCCGAGGGCCGTCCGCTGGCCGAACTGCTCGCCGAGGAGCCGGAGTTGAAGGACCTCGACCTCTCCGCGCCGACCGACCCCGCCCGTTACACGGGTTCCGCCGGAGCCCTCACCGACCGTGCGTTGGAGCGACGTTGACCGAGAAACTCCTCAACTTCCGTGCCGAGGGCCCCGATTCCGCTCCCCCGCTGCTGCTCGGGCCCTCGCTGGGCACGTCGTACGCCCTGTGGGACAAGGTCGCTCCCGAACTGTCCGTCACCCACCGGGTGATCCGGTGGGACCTGCCCGGGCATGGTGGCTCGGCGCCCGGGTTGATCGGTCCCGGGGCGACCGTAGGAGACCTCGCCGATCTGGTGCTCGCGCTCGCCGACTCCCTCGGGATCGAGCAATTCGCCTACGCGGGTGTGTCGTTGGGCGGTGCGGTCGGTCTGCACCTGGCCGTGCACCACCCCGAGCGGATCGCGTCGCTCGCCGTCATCTGCTCCTCGGCCCACTTCAACGGGGCGAAGCCGTGGGAGGAACGGGCCGCGCGGGTACGGAGCGAGGGGGTGGGCTGGCTGGTGGAGAGCGCCGACTCCCGTTGGTTCACGCCCGGGTTCACCGTCCCGGAGCTGGTGGCCGACCAGGGCGCCGCCGACCCGGCCGCGTACGCGGCGTGCTGTGACGCGCTGGCCTCCTACGACCTGCGCGAGCGGCTTCCCGAGATCGGCGCGCGGACGCTGGTGATCGCCGGTCGCGAGGACCCGGCGACCCCGCCGGCGCATCTGCGGGAGATCGCGGACGCGGTGGCGGGCTCGGCCCTCGTGGAGATCCCGGGCGCTTCCCATCTGGCCCCCGCGCAGTGCCCGGAGGCGGTCCTCACGGCGCTGCGCGCGCACCTCGGCGGGGGCGTGAGGCGCGGGATGGAGGTACGGCGTGAGGTGCTCGGCGACGCCCACGTGGACCGGGCGCAGGCTCGGCAGACGCCGTTCACCGCGCGGTTCCAGGACTTCATCTCACGGTACGCGTGGGGGGAGATCTGGACCGATCCCACGTTGTCGCGGCGCGAGCGCAGCATGATCACACTCACCGCGTTGATCGCACATGGTCATTACGACGAACTGGCCATGCATGTTCGGGCGGCTCGGCGTAATGGGCTCACGGCGGAGGAGATCGGGGCCGTGTTGTTGCAGAGTGCGGTGTATTGCGGGGTGCCTGCGGCGAACTCGGCGTTCGCTGTGGCGCAGCGGGTGTTGGACGAAGAGGACGACTAAGGGGGCGGGGCTGCCTGCTTGTACGTCGTCTGTGGCTGCGTCGTGGCTGGTCGCGCAGTTCCCCGCGCCCCTAAAAACTTGGGCTGGCCTGTGTTCTTAAGAGGCGCGCAGCTCCTCGCGCCCTAAAGACATGGGCTGGCCTGTGTTCCTAAAGGGCGCGCAGCTCACCGCGCCCCAAAAACACGGGCTGGCCTGCGCTTTTAAGGGGCGCGGGGAACTGCGCGACCAGCCCCCACCGGCCCGCAGCCAAACGACAACTCACCGCAACCCCCTCCCCGTCTCCAGCACCTCCCGCGCCTGAGTCACCAGACCATCCGCCCCGCACGAACGCGCCAGCGTCAGGCCCCTGTTGATCTCCGCCACTGACCGGGCCGCGATGCCGTACTCAACCCGCGCCGCCGCATGCTCGTACTGGCACGGCGAGGACTCCAGATAGGCAACGGCCTGCGCCGCGAGGCGCACCGCCCGCTGACCCGTTTCCAGCGAAGCGGCACAGCGGAGGGCCTCGCCGATCGCCGTGTCCGTGCCGAAGCGCTCGGCCTGCCGGCGGGCGTCGGAGGCGAGCTGGGCCGCGCGGGTCGGGTCCTCGACGGCGAGCGCGCGGGCGAGGTCCACGGCCCAGGGGACCAGGACCGGGTTGTGGTGGCCGCGTACGGTCGCCGCCTTCGCGGCCTGTTCCAGTTCGTTGATGCCCTCCTTCGTGCGGCCGACGGCGAGCAGAAGCCGGCCGCGCACACAGCGCGGGTCGGGCAGCACGATGGTGGACGGGTACGGCGGTGCGAAGCCGTACTGCTCCGCGGTCTCCCAGGCCTCCTCGACATGGCCGCGGGCGAGCAGGGTGTCGACCAGGTTGCAGGTGGCCGACCAGTACAGGGGCAGTCCGCGGCCGACGCGTTCGGCGAGGCGGAGGGATTCGCGCAGCGAGGTCTCGGCGTCGCGGAGGCGGCCGCGCCTGCGGTGGCCGAGGCCGATGTAGGCGTGCGCCAGGGAGAGGTGGCCGCCGCTCCAGCCCGCGGACACATAGGCGCGCAGGGCTTCGTTGTACAGGCTCTCCGCGCGGTCCAGGCGGTCGGTGTAGGCGTACGCGCTGGCGAGCATCATGAGGATCTCGATGCCCCACTCGGTGTCGGTCCAGCCGAGTCCGGGGGCGAGCCGTCCGTTGACGAGGGCGCGGTCGCAGACCTCGGCGACCTCCTCGGCGTTCTCGCCGTGGGTCATGGCGTCGAAGCCGCGCAGGATCAGCAGGGCCCGCTCGGAGTTGTCCCGGCCGGTGCAGGTGCCGGCGAGTGCGGCGAGCCGCTCGGAGCGTCCCGGGGAGATGCCCTCGCCCGGGTAGAAGCCCTCCAACATGTACTGCACGGCCTGGAGCCGCATCCGGGCGGCGCCGGAATCGTGCCGGGCGATCTCCGCCTCGACAGTGAGGACGGCCTCCTCCAACTGGTTGTTGTGGAGCAGTGCCTGGGACAGCCGGAAAACGGCGTCCACGCGTGCGTGGCCGTCGAGGCCGGGCATGCCGAGGGCGGTCTGGAGGTGGCCGATGGTGGTGGCGGGCGCGGTGAGGAGGGTGGCGCAGCCCAGTTCGTAGAGCACGTGCGCGTGGGTCTCGGCGTGCGGCGGCTCCAGGAGCGCGCGCTCCAGACAGCGGCGGGCGGCGTCGGGGGCGCCGATGGAGAGGTGCTCGCGGGCCGCCTCGCGCAGTTGCTCGACGAGTTCCTGGTCGTCGTCCGGGTGGACCTTGAGGAGGTGCCGTGAGGCGGCGGCCGCGCCGAACCCGTTGTCGGTGACGACCTGGGCGGCGATGCCGTGCATGGCCGTGCGCACACCGCCCGGGATGGAGTCGTAGACGTCGCTGGCGATCAGCGGGTGGACGAACTCCAGCTCGCCCGCGCCGGCCTGGGACGCGGCGGGGTCGGGCGCGGTGAGGATGCGGTCGGCGCGCAGCAACTCGGCGCAGCGGACCGCCTCCTCGCGGCTCATGGTGGCGAGCTTGGCGACCAGGTCCACGGAGATGCCGGTGCCGAGGATCGCGGCGGCCCAGGCGAACCGGGTGGCCTCGAAGCCCAGGTCGTCCAGGCGGGCGAGCAGTCCGCCGCCGCGCGCGGAGCGGTTGAGCTCGCGCAGTCCGGCGGCCGAGTCCTCGACGGGGGCGAGGCCGCTGTCCTTCACCTTGGCGAGGAGTTCGACGGTCTCGTACGGGTTGCCGTCGGTGACCGCCCACACCTCGCGGCAGAACGCGCCGTCGGCGTGCGGGCCGAGAGTGGCGCGGGTGAGCCCCGCGGTGGCCTTGGGAGTGAGGGGTTCCAGGACCGTGGGCGGTGGGCCCGCGGCGGCGGCGATCGCGTCCAGGTAGCGGGCGCTCTCCCCGCTGACCTCGCCGGGCCTGCGGGCGACCACGACCAGCACGGACAGGTCGTCGAGGCGCTCGGCGAACGCGGCGAGCCAGCGCAGGGTCTCCTGGTCGGCCCAGTGGGCGTCGTCGATCAGCAGGACCAGCGGCCAGTCGCGTTTGGCGAGGCGGCGCACGGCGGCGACCAGTCCGTCGCACACGCCCTGCGGGTCGGCCTGCCGCTCGCCGGGTTCGGTGACGCCGAGGGCGGGGCCCGCGATGTCGTACCAGTCGCCGAGATACTCGCGGACCTCCTCCGGCATCAGCGAGAGGAGCGCGGGCTGCAGCAACTGCCGTACGACGTTGAAGGGGACGGACTTGAGGGTCTCGCCTCCGCGGGTGTGCCAGACCACGCACTTGCGTGCCTCGGCGATACGGCGGGTCTCGGCCAGCAGCGCGGTCTTGCCGAAGCCGGCCTCGGCCCGGACCATCAGCAGGCTGCCCGAGGACGACTCGTCGGCGCGCAGGCGGTCGATCGCCTCCGCCACACCGGCGACTTCCTCGTCACGCTCCCACAAGGAGGCCGAGGCGGCCTCCGGAGGCCGTTCCTCCGTCATCCCGATACCTCCCCAGTAGCCCGAACGACGTACAGCCCTTGAGCGTAGCCGTCCGGATGCCGAAGTGGAGGCCGGTCCGGGGAGCTGTTGCCGCATCGGGTGACGGCTGGCTCCATAGGCATGACGAGCAGTCAGAAGACGCCGGAACAAAGCCACTTCCGGTCAATCCCGTAACACTGCGGAGCATCGTCCACCAAGCCTGTGACTTCGCTCAAATCCGTGGTGGCTGGGCCCTGGGCGGTCACCCACCGGAAGGTCATCGAGAACTGCACGGGCGGCACCGTCACCAAGAGCAGCCTCGCCGCCGCGGTGAAGAAGACGTACTGCTGATCACGCCCGCCGCCCGGGTGGAAGCACTGCGGCCGGATCCTCTCATCCCTCTTTCACCGACGCCTCATACGGTAGGGGCATGACGCAGGTGACTCCCCCCGGGTGGTACCCCGATCCCGGACAGACGAATGACGGTCCCGCCGCCGAGCGCTGGTGGGACGGCAAGGCATGGACGGACCGCACTCGGCCCGCCGGGTCGGGCGCCGAATGGGGTCCCCCGACGGAGCCGCCGTACGGCGGTGCGTACCCGGCGTATCCCGCCGCACCCCCGGCCGCGCCGCGCCGCAATCTGCGCACGGGCATAGCCGTGGCGGTGGCCGTGGCGGTTCTCACGGCCATCGGCGTCGGTGCGTACGCGCTGTCCGACAACGGCAGCGGGAGCGGAACCCAGGCCGGCAACCAGCAGGCGCCGAACGGGCAGGGCGGCTTCGGCGGCCAGGGCGGGACCGAGGGGCAGGGCGGCACGGGCGGTTCCGGTGGCACCGGCGGCCAGACCGATCCCTTCGGCGGGTCCGGCGGGACGGGTGGTTCCGGTGGTACGGGCGGTGCGACGCCCGCTCCCAGCCAGTCGGCGGAACCGAAGGTGAAGGCCGGCGGCACCGTGACCGACTCGCTCGACGGCATCAGCTTCACCGTGCCGTCCGACTGGTACGGCCAGGTCATCCAGGTCGGCGCATCGGTCACGTCGAACACGTCCTACAAGTGCCCCGGCAACACCTCTCAGAACTGCACCGACGGCGGGGCGTACTCCGCGCCCGCGGTGGTGCTGGGCACGAAGGGCAGCACGGCGGAGGCGGTCGCGAAGGCAGACATCGCCGCCAACGCCAAGGAGTCCTACGGCGGTACGACCTACGGCAGCATCACCTCCCACGAGGTCCTCGCCTCGAAGGCCGTCACCGTGGCCGGGCAGAAGGGCTATCTGGTCCGCTGGAAGGCGGTCACCAGCAAGGGTGCCGACGGGTATGTCGAGTCGCTCGCGTTCCCGTCGCCGGCCAGCGCGAGTCAGATCGTCGTGGTCCGGTTCGGTGTCGACGTGGGCCAGAAGCAGTCCGTGATCGACGAGATCACCTCGAACATCAAGGTGGCCTCGGGCAGCGGCGGCGACGGACAGAAGATCTGAACTCCCGCCGTAGGCAAGTCAGTTCCCCGGACACCGGTCGGCCGGGTGGGGCGCCTCTCCGCTCAAGAGGAACCCCACCCGGCCGGGGGGTGCGCGCCGCCCCCGTCCCCACGGTGCGGCGCGATCAGGTCACCGTCCAGTCATCCCATGGACGGCGGCCTGGTTCTCAGGTGAGGCCGAGTGCGGGCAGCACCGCGGCCTCCACGAATCTGACGAGGTAGTCGGGGTCGGCGTAACAGCCCTCCAGGACCGGACGGGCCCGCAGGACGCCGAAGATCTGGGCGGGGACGTACGGCAGGGCCGGGTGGTCGGCCGGGATCTCGCCGCGCTCCACACCGCGGCGCAGGATGTCCTCCAGCGCGGCGATCTCGGGATGGACGAGTGCCTCGCGTACCGCCTGGGCGAGTTCGCTGTCCTGGATGACGGCGTGGCCGAGTGCCGAGACGAGTTTCGTGTCCTTCGCCGACCAGGCGCCCGCCGCCCGCGCGGCCTGGCGCAGGTCCTCCGCGAGCGATCCCGTGTCGATGCCGGTGAAGTGCACCCGGCGGTTGGCGCGCAGCGCGGCGGCGACGAACTGGGGCTTGGTCCCCCACTGCCGGTAGAGCGTGGACTTGCTGCAGCGCGTGCTGCTGGCGACGCCCTCCATGCTGACGGAGTCGTACCCGCATTCCCGGATCTGTTCGAGCACGGCGTCGAAGAACTCCCGCTCACGCTCAGGCGTGATCTTGGAGCGGCGCGAGGCGGCGACCGTGTCCGGTCCGTCCTCAGCCTGCGACGTCATGGCTCGTCTCCTCGCTCGGTCCGCGGCCCCGGGGCCGCTCTCCCAGTGTGTCTCGTTTCGCTATCGATACGCCAGTGTACCGGTACTCCGCCGTATCGGTACACGCGCGTATCGGTACACTGTCGTATCGGAACGAACTCGTACCGATGAGTTCGGTCCGCCGGAAGGGTCACAAACCCAGCCAGCACCACCACACGCACCACCGTCAGCGAAGGGGCCGGGGGATGAATGCCCGAACCGAGCCTGCAGAGAAGGGGACCAGCGCGATAGCGCGGCCCCCTCTCGTCCGTGAGCTCCTGCTCGTCGCAGGGCTCTTCCTCGTCTACAAGTTCGGCCGCCAGCTGGCGACGGGCCACACCGGTGAGGCCCTGCACAACGCCCGCCACGTGTGGGACCTGGAACGGACCCTGCGTCTCCCGGGCGAGGGCTCGGTGCAGTCGGTGCTGCTGCACAGCGACACCCTCGTGCACATCGCGAACACCTTCTACGCGACCGTCCACTTCCCGGCCACCGTGGCCTTCCTGGTCTGGCTGTACCTGCGGCGCCCCGCGCACTACGTCTGGGCCCGCCGGGTCCTCGCGACGGTGACCTCCGCCGCCCTGGTGCTGCCCTTCGTGTTCCCCCTCGCACCCCCGCGCATGCTGGCCGCGACGGGCCTGGTCGACACCGCCAAGGTCTACGGCCCCTCGGTGTACGGCCCGCCGACCAGCGACCACCTCTCGAACCAGTTCGCGGCGATGCCCTCGCTGCACTTCGGCTGGGCCCTGATGGTGGCGATCGGCCTGATCGTCGCCACGCGGTCACGCTGGCGCTGGCTGTGGCTGCTGCACCCGCTGGTCACGCTGATCGTGATCGTGGGCACGGCGAACCACTACTGGCTCGACGCGATCGTGGCCACCGCCATGCTCGGCATCGCCCTCGCACTGATCCATCCCCCGCACCGCACGGCGACCACGGCCGGCCGCGGCCAGCCCCAGCTCGTCCCCGAAGAGCAGCCGGTTCTCGTCGGAGCCGGCCGATGAACGCCACCCTCGTCGCCGTCGTCCTGTCCCTGTTCTCGGCCGTGGCCTACGCGGCCGCGGCCGTGGCCCAGGAACGGCTGGCCTCCCGCAACTCCGACGCGGGCATGCTCCGACTGCTCGCCAGCGGATCCTGGTGGTGGACGGTCGTCCTGAACGCGTCGGCCGCGCTGCTCCACGTCGTGGCCCTCAAGTACGGCCCGCTGACCGTCGTACAACCGCTGGGAGCCCTCACCCTCGTCGCCGCCGTCCCGATGGGCGCCCGGGTGGCCGGCCGTCGGGTCACCGCTGTCGAGTGGCGCGGCACCGCCCTCACCCTGCTCGGCCTGTCGGCCCTGCTGGTCACGGCGTCGGGCCCGCAGCCCGACCAAGTACTCACCGTTCCCCAGGCGTTGGCGGTCGCGGGCACGACGTCCGCCCTGATCGGCCTGCTGGCCCGCCGCGGTGCGAAGCCCGGTCTACGGCATGCCTCGGCTTCCGGTGTCGCCTCGGGTGTGGCCTCAGCGCTCACGCAGACCGTGACGGTCGCGGCGACGGACCGTTCGGGCCCGCTGCTGAGCATGCAGGTGGTCGGAGTCGCCCTGCTGGTCGCGGTGTTCGCGGCGGGCGGGCTGCTGCTCTCGCAGACCGCCTACCGGGGCGGTCTCGGCGCCCCGCTCGCGGTGGTGACCCTGGCGAACCCGGTGGCCGCCGCCGCGATCGGCCTCGCGCTGCTGGGCGAACGCCTCCAGGGCGGCGCGGCAGGCATCCTCCTCGCCCTGGCGGGAGCCGGAATCGCGTCTTGGGGTGTGGTCCTGCTGACCCGGGTGACACCCGCCGTACCGCTGATGCACGAGTACGACGACCACGATCACCCCGTGGCCGCCGTCCTGGCGCTGGAACCCCGATCGGCTTCGGCCGAACCGGCGTTGCTGCCCCGGCAGCCGGACCGGAAGTCCACGCCGGGGCATCTCACCGCACTGTGACCAGGGTCAGCCGAGGCCGCGCGAGTCCTGCTTGAGCGCGGTGTCGACGGTCAGGGCCGCCGACACCACCAGGCTCAACAGGGGCTCGGGCAGCTGGTAGTGGATCTGCAGGACGTAGTTGTCCGCGGTGGTGAACATCGTCTTGGCGAGGCCTTCCCAGGTCTTGGTGATCCGGGCGACCTCGTTGTCCGCGTGGTCGACGATCGCGAAGTTCCACGCCCGCCAGTTCTCCGCCTTGATCGCGCCGATCTGCTGACCGTTGGCGTTCAGCGCGAAGTTGATCTTCCCGATCATGTTCTGCTGCACGATCTCGCCCACCGGTGAGCCGTCCGGACGGGACACGATCACCTTGGACTTCATGATCTTCGCCGGCCGGGTCAGCACCAACTGCGGCTGCCCGTAGGCGTCCCGGATCTCCAGCCGGTGGGTCATGAACTGGTCGAGGCTGGAGACGAAGCGCAACGCCTTCTTCAGCGTGCTCTGGCCGACCTCGTCGACCGAGCCGATCACATTGCCGTTCTGATCCATGACCTTGTACTCGTTGGTCAGCTCGATCAGCTTGGCCTTCTGGTTCACCACGAGCACCGGCTCGCTGAACAGGCTGCCGCCGCCGGGGCCGCCGCCGGCGACCCCGGCCTGCTGCTGCACCTGCTGCTTCACCTGGCGCTGGGCCCGCGGGTCCGGCCCCGCCTGCTGCTGCGGCACGGCCTGCGGCTGCTGCTGGGCGGCCTGGCCCTGCTGGTCCGCGTTGGTGTGCTCGGTCCACTTCACGCCGTCCCAGTACCGGAGGGTCTGAGGCGCTCCGTGCGGATCCGGGTACCAGCCTGCAGGTGTGTTCGAATGCGTGGTCACCGGGGCACACTACCGCGAGTGCCCCGGAAAACAACCGGTCTCACTAAGCCCCTCAAGCGGTCGCGATCGCCGGGTCGCTGACCCCCGGCCGGCCGTTCTCGACATGTCCGGCGAATCGCCGCAGGAACGCCGCGTCGCCGTCGGAGGTGACCGTCAGGTCGTACCACCGCTTGCTCGCGCCCAGGTCGACGGTGTGCCGTACGGTGGCGCCCGCCCGCACCTTGAAGGTCTGGGAACGGCCGCCGTAGCCGTTGGCGACCTTCAACCGCACTGTCCCGGAGCCCTTGTTGGTGAAGGTCAGCTCGACGTCGTCGCCGCGGTTCCGCGCGGTGACCTCGGGTCCGGCGGTCTTGCCGGGGCCCTTGAAGACGCGCAGGAAGCCGTTCGGGCCGTGCACGGTCAGGTCGTACGAGCCGTTCGAGTACGCCGAGTTCCAGGCGTCCGAGACGGACTTGCCGGCCTCGGTGGTGTAACTCCAGGGCCCGTCCGTGCGGTTGGCGGAGGTGACGAGGAAGTTGGCGCCGGCCTTCGCGCCGGAGGCGAAGGTGAGCGTGAACTTCCCGGCCGCCGTGTCGGCCGAACCGTCCACCGTGGCCGCGTACTTGAGCGGCCGGGCCGGGCGCAGTCCGCGTTCCTGCTTGGGCAGTACCGGGTTGGCGGGCGGGGTCGGCACGTAGTCCGGGTGACGGTTCTTGTCCGGCGGCTGGTAGCCGTCGGTGTCCGGCAGCGGGACCTTCTCGACGTCCTTGTGGGAGAAGTCGAAGGCTCCGGTCAGGTCGCCGCAGATCGCGCGCCGCCACGGCGAGATGTTGGGCTCGTGGACACCGAAGCGGGTCTCCATGAACCGGATGACCGAGGTGTGGTCGAAGGTCTCCGAGCAGACGTAACCGCCCTTGCTCCAGGGCGAGACGACGATCATCGGCACGCGCTGGCCCAGTCCGTAGGGACCGGCCGGGTGGCCGGCGTCGCCCTTGAACAGGTCGGGGCCGACGTCGACGGTCGACTTGCCCTGCGCGGCCGAGCCCGGCGCGAACGGCGGGAGCAGGTGGTCGAAGAAGCCGTCGTTCTCGTCGTACGTGATGAACAGGGCCGTCTTCGCCCAGACCTCCGGGTCGGAGGTCAGCGCGTCCAGGACCTGGGCGACGTACCAAGCGCCGTAGTTCGCGGGCCAGTTGGGGTGCTCGGTGAAGGCCTCGGGGGCGACGATCCAGGAGATCTTCGGCAGCTTGCCACCCTTGACGTCGGCCTTCAGCTGGTCGAAGAAACCCTCGCCCTTGCGGGCGTCGGTGCCGGTGCGGGCCTTGTCGTAGAGCGGGTCGCCGGGCTGGGCGTTCTGGAACTGCTTGAAGTACAGCAGCGAGTTGTCGCCGTAGTTGCCGCGGTACGCGTCCTGGATCCAGCCCCAACTGCCGTTCGCGTCGAGGCCGTCGCCGACGTCCTGGTAGATCTTCCAGGAGACCCCGGCCTTCTCCAGACGCTCGGGGTACGTCGTCCAGCTGTAGCCGGCCTCGTCGTTGCCGAGGACCGGGCCGCCGCCGACGCCGTCGTTGCCGGTGTAGCCCGTCCACATGTAGTAGCGGTTCGGGTCGGTCGAGCCGATGAACGAGCAGTGGTACGCGTCGCAGATGGTGAAGGAGTCGGCGAGCGCGTAGTGGAACGGGATGTCCTCGCGGGTCAGGTACGCCATCGTCGTGGAGCCCTTGGACGGCACCCACTTGTCGTACTTGCCGCCGTCGAACGCGGCGTGCCCGTCGTTCCAGCCGTGCGGGAGGTCCTGGATGAACTGCAGGCCCAGGTCGTCGGCCTCGGGGCGGAACGGGAGGATGTCCTTCGTGCCGTCCGACTGGTACCAGACCGGTTTTCCGTCCTGCCGGGTCACGACCGGACGCGGGTCGCCGAAACCCCGGACGCCTCTGAGCGAGCCGAAGTAGTGGTCGAAGGACCGGTTCTCCTGCATCAGGACGACGATGTGCTCGACGTCCTCGATGCTCCCCGAACGGTGGTTCGCCGGGAGCGCGGCGGCACGCTCGATGCTGTTCGACAGTGCCGTGAAGGCCGTGGTGGCCCCCGCGAGTTGGAGAAAACGACGCCGATTGACTTCGGACATGGGTGAGGCACCTCTCATCCTGACGCGCGGCCGGCCGGAACATGGCGAAATGCGCGCGGTGCGAGTGTTCCAAGAGCAACAAACGTCAGGGAAGGGTCTGGTGGCGCCCATGTGAAACTCGCCCGTACGTGCGGGGGCGGCTCCGCACCGCCGACCACGTCACGTTGCGGCGAGGGCTTCGGTGGGGGTGAGGTGGGA
>NZ_JBXVPZ010000121.1:0-22508 GCF_057961495.1 Streptomyces sp. P5F9
GGCCTGGGAGGGGCCGGCCGCGCCGGTCAGGGCGAGACAGGTGGCTGCCATGGCGACGGCCAGAGTCATGCGGATGCGCACGGGTGACTTCCTTGCGGTCGGTGTCCACTTTCAGCCGGTCTCTTTCCGTGCGCGGCACCTTCATGCGCCGGCCGGGTCCAGGTCACCCGGACGGAGCACCCGCTGTGTCTCCTGCCGCGGTCTGTCCATGCCGGCGCGGTAGGCACCGGGGGTGATGCCCGCCGTCCGGGCGAAGGTCTGGACGAAGGCGCTGGTCGTCGCCCATCCGCAGGCGTGGGCGGTGTCGGTGACGGTGGCGCCCTCGGCGAGCATGACCATCGCGGTGAAGATCCGGACCCGGGTGCGCCACTGCGGGAAGGTCATGCCGAACTCGTCGCGGAAGAGGCGGGAGAGAGTGCGCTCGCTGGTGTGCACACGGCCGGCGAGCCGGGCGAGGGTGCAGGGCTCGCGCAGATCCTCTTCGACGAGGCGGCAGGCGTCGGCCAGCCGTTGGTCACGGGCCGCGGGCAGGGCGACGGGCTCGGCCGTCACACGGCGCAGCCGGTCGCGCAGCACTGTCTCGATGTGCCGGGTCTCGCTGTCGGTGAGGGCGGTGCCGGTGAGCGCGATGAGCAGTTCGCGCGCCAGACTGTCGACGGCGATGACCGCGGGACGTTCGGCGTCGAGCAGGGGCGCCCTGCCGTGGGCGGGGAAACCGACGGTGTGGAAGCGGCTCCGGCCGTGGAAGCGGTGTTCGTGCCAGGTGTTCGCCGGGATCCACACGGCGCGGTCGTTCGAGGCGATCCAGGAGCCGTGTTCCGTGGTGATCGCGAGCACGCCCGAGCTGACGTAGATCAGCTGGTGGTCGTCGTGGCGGTGCCGGTCGATGGTCTCGCCGCCACCGAGGAACCGGGTACTGGTCGGCGCGACGGGCTCATGGCGGATCTGCGACATGGGCAGGCAGAATACGGGAAGCGCGCCCGGGGTGTTCCCGCCCATCGTGGAGTGCGTGACAACCATCCAGGAACAGGAAACAGACACTCCCCGTGAGGCGGTTGGTCCGCCCGGACACTGGCGCCGGATGCGGATCTGGGCGGGCGCCCATGCCGTCGACGACTTCTACCAGGGCCTCGTACCCGCCGCGGTCCCCTACTTCGTGCTGGAGCGTGACTTCAGTTATGTGCAGGCTTCGGGGCTGGCCCTCGCCGCGACGCTCGGCAGCGCGTTGCCGCAGGTACCGATCGGACTGCTCGCCGACCGGTTCCGGCTGCGCTGGATGTCGCCGCTCGGGGTCGGCCTGGCGGGTCTCGGGGCGGGCCTGTCCGGACTGACGCCCTCCTACCCACTCGTCTTCGCCCTCCTGCTGACGGCAGGCGTCGGTATCGCGATGTTCCATCCGCCCGCGGGCCGCGACGCGCGCCGTGCGGCCGGGGGCAGCGCCACCGCGATGAGCTACTTCGCCGCGGGCGGCAGCGTCGGCTTCTTCATCGCCCCGGCGCTGGTCACACCGGCCCTGGACACCCTCGGGATGAGCGCCACGGCCCTCTTCGTCCCGCCTGCCGTCCTCATGGGCTTCGTCCTGCTCCGCCACCACAACCGCACATCCGCTACGGCGGTCGGAGCGGTCCGGCGCCAGGGCAAGGACCGGCCGGGCCGGTTCGCGGCCCTGACCGCCGTCGAGATCGTACGGTCCACCATCTCGACCGGGCTGAACACCTTCATCTCGCTGTACTGGATCCGCCACCTGGAAGCGAGCAGCGGCCTCGGCGGTCTCGCCCTGACGCTCGAACTCGGCGGCGGTGTCGCCGGCACACTGCTCGGCGGACGGCTGGCGGACCGCATCGGCATGGTGCGCACCGTCCAGATCGGCAACGCGGCGATGCTGCCCGCCCTGTGGCTCATGCTGATCTGCGACGACAAATACGCCGCGCTGCCCCTCGCGCTGCTGGTCGGCCTGATCTCGAACATCCCGTTCGCCGTCCTCATCAAACTCGGCCAGGACTACCTGCCCAGCCGCCCCGGCACCGCCGCCGGCGTCACGCTGGGCCTCGCGATGAGCGCGGGCGGACTGTTCATGCCCCTGCTGGGCCTCATCGCGACGCACTACGGCCCCCGGGGCGCCCTCGCGGTACTCGCCACGGTGCCGGTGCTCGCGATGCTGCTCTCCGCGTTCCTGCGCGAGCCGGGCCAGTACGACACTCAGGCGCCCAGTTGCTCGGCCAATCCGACGATGATGCCCTCCGGGCCGCGGACGTAGCAGAGGAGGTAGCTGTCCTCGAAGCGGGCGATCTCGCCGAGGAGTTCGGCGCCGTGCGGGCGCAGGCGGGCGACCGTGTCCTCGATGTCGTCGACGGCGAACATGACGCGGTGGGTGCCCAGGATGTTGTGCGGGCGGTCGCGCGGGCCGGCGCCGGTCGCCTCGGGGTTGCGGTACTTGGCCAGTTCCAGGCGGCTGTGGCCGTCCGGGGTACGCATCATCGCGATGTCGCAGCGGACGCCGTCGAGCCCGGTGCACTGGTCGGCGAAGAGGCCCTCGACCTGCGCCCTGCCCTCCAGCTCCATACCGAGTTCCACGAAGAACGCGACAGCGGCGTCCAGGTCGTCGACGACGATGCCTACGTTGTCCATCCGCTGAATCGCCATGGTGATCTCTCCTTCTTCCCTGTACGGCTTCCCCGTACAGGGTTCCCCGTGCGGCCGGTGGTGGCCGCTGATGTCCCTGGGACGGAGCCGGCGGCGCGTTCTCGACATCCGCCGGCCACCGGACTCCGGAAAATCCGGATCCCGGCGCCGAGCCGACACGGCCGAAGCCCCGTCCACACGAGGACGGGGCTTCGGTCACTTCTACTCCGGTGGGGCTTACAGGCCGCCCTCACCCATTCCGTGCACGGCCGGGATCGTCCCCAGCCGGCCCTTCTGGAAGTCCTCGAAGGCCTGCTGGAGTTCCTCGCGGGTGTTCATGACGAACGGGCCGTAGTGGGCCATCGGCTCGCGGATCGGCTGACCGCCGAGGATCGCGACCTCCAGGTCCGGGGTGTTCCCGTCCTGCTGCTCGTCCGCGCGGACGGTCAGGGACGAACCCGCGCCGAAGACCGCGGTCTGGCCCATGTGGATCGCGCGCCGCTCGGCACCGACCGAACCCTTGCCCGCCAGGACGTACGCGACACCGTTGAAGTCCTCACGCCAGGGCAGAGTGACCTCCGCACCCGGTGCCACCGTCGCGTGGATCATCGTGATCGGCGTGTGCGTGATGCCGGGACCCTGGTGGCCGTCCAGCTCACCGGCGATGACGCGCAGCAGCGCACCGCCGTCCGGGGTCGTCAGCAGCTGCACCTGGCCGCCGCGGATGTCCTGGTAGCGCGGGGGCATCATCTTGTCCTTGGCCGGCAGGTTCACCCACAGCTGCAGGCCGTGGAAGAGACCGCCGGACACGACGAGCGACTCCGGCGGCGCCTCGATGTGCAGCAGGCCCGCGCCCGCCGTCATCCACTGGGTGTCGCCGTTGGTGATGGTGCCGCCACCGCCGTTGGAGTCCTGGTGGTCGAAGACGCCGTCGATGATGTAGGTGACGGTCTCGAAGCCGCGGTGCGGGTGCCAGGGGGTGCCCTTGGGCTCGCCCGGCGCGTACTCCACCTCGCCCATCTGGTCCATCATGATGAACGGGTCGAGGTGGCGGTAGTTGATCCCGGCGAACGCGCGGCGCACCGGGAAGCCCTCACCCTCGAAACCGCTGGGCGCGGTCGAGACGGCGAGCACGGGACGTGCCACGGCGTCGGCCGGCGCGGCCACGCGGGGCAGGGTCAGCGGGTTCTCTACGGTCACTGCAGGCATGTCGGGACCTCCTTGTGCGTCGAGTTTAGTTGAGCGTTGAACTTTCTGCCACCCCCAACGACGAAAGCCCGGAGGGCATTCCCTCCGGGCATCGCACCGATCTCTCAGCGCACACATCAGGGGCTCACAGCACGGCGCCCCGAGCCTCCCACAGCTCCGGGAAGAACCGTTCGCCGGTGCGCTCCCGCAGATACGCGGCCCCCGAACTGCCCGCCGTACCCCGGCCCTTGCCGATCTGCCGCTCCACGACCAGGACGTGCCTGGCCCTCCACAGCGCCCAGCCCTCGTCGTGGCCGAGCAGCGCGTCCGCCAGTTCCCCGAGCCGTCCCTCGCCGCGGAAGGCCGCGGCCCGGCCCGCACGTGGGAGGCCCGCAACGGCCGCGAGGAACCCGTCCCACAGCGTCGGCTCCAGCAGCCGCCGGTCCAGCCGGGCCCGCTCCGCCTCCGTCAGCCAGCGCATCGAGCGGGTGCGGTGGTCCCGGCGGGCCGAGAGCGCCTCGATCTCGTGGAACTGCGCGGACTGCCCGCCGCTGGCCGTGCCGAGCGCACCGCGGAACGCCTCGAAGTCGCCAGGCGCCATGGTGTCCAGCAGCGCCAGCGCGTCGAGCAGCGCCCGCTCGATCTCCCGGCAGCGGCGCAGCCGTCGTACCGCTACGGCGTTCTCGGCCGCCAGCATCCGGTCGCGGGCGTCAGTGAGCTCGACGAGCAGTTGCTTGAACCACAGCTCGTGCACCTGGTGCACGGTGATGAACAGATGCTCGTCGTGCGCGGCCGGGGCCAGGGGCAGCTGCTGGCCGAGGAGCTGCGGCAGCCGCAGGTAGGTGCCGTAGGTGAGGGTCGTGGCGGTGGTCGGGTTCACGGGGTCTCCTCGGGGCCGTCGTCGCCGAAGCCGTGGGCCGCGAAGTGCTCGCGGATGCCCGGGAGTTCGAAGACTCCGACGGCCGCGCAGAGCCGTAGCGTCGAGCGGGCGGTGTCGTTCAGGCGGCGGGTGTCCGGGCCGGCCGCGCAGCAGTCGTCGGCGACCCGGTGGGCGGTGTCCGGGTCGAGGCCGGCCAGCCGCAGGGAGGCGCGGACGGGGGCGGCGTCCCAGGTCAGGGCGGTCCGGATCAGTTCGGGCAGGGCACGGGCGGCCGCCATCCGCTCGGCGGCCGACAGGTGAGTCCACACCTCCCGGAAGAGGGCGGAGAAGAAGCGGTGGTGACGGCCCTCGTCGCGGGCGTGGTCGCGCAGCAGGTCGCGGACGACACGGACCACGGACGGGTCGCCCGGCACCTCGTTCAGCACGGCCGTGATCAGCGTCTCGAACACGACCGCCTGGAGGAGTCCGGCGAGGGCGGGCGCGTCGGGGAGCGCGCGGTGCGCGGACGTCCGAAGCCGCTCCACGAAGCCGCCGTAGTCCTGGTCCGGTATCGCGATGCCGGTGACGGAGGCGATCTGGTCGGCCAGGTCGAGGCTGTAGAGGGCGTGGTATCCCTCGTCGCAGTAGACCTTGAAGGCGTCCGGGCGCAGCGCGGCGGGCAGGGCGAGTCCGGTGCGACCGTTGGCCACGGCTTCGGCGGCCGTGTTGACGACCCGGGTCTCCAGGTGGGTCGTCGACAGCAGGAACTGGTAGAGGTGCCGCACGGTCAGCTCGCGCAGCCGCTCGGGCGGCAGTTCCCGTACGGCCTCGTGTCCGGCGTACGGCACCAGGGCGGCCGGGAAGAAGACCCGGCCGCGCTCGGTCTCCTCGTGGAACATGCGGCGCACCCCGGTGCGGACGCCCGCCTGCTCATACCAGCGGTCGAGCGGGCCCGGTGTGGTGTCGTGCGTCGTCATGGCGTGCTCCCTTCTCGCTGAGCAGGCGGCCGAGGCGGGTCAGGGCCTCCTCCACGAGGGCCGCGTCCAGCGAGTGGCAGACGCGGAACCAGCCGGGGCGGGGGGCGTGGAAGGCCTCGCCGGGCAGGATGCTGACGCGGGTGCGGTCGAGGATCTCCCGCCACAGCGCGCGTTCGCCGGCGAAGCCGGGGCGGGGCAGCCAGGCGCCCAGGTCGGCCCAGACCGAACAGCCCGCCTGCGCGGGGGCGTACGGGATACCGAAGGCGTCGAGCAGGGCCGCGGTGCGGGCGTACGAGGCGCCGAGGCGGCGGCGGTTCTCGGCGAGGAACGCGTGCACCCGGGCGGGGTCGGCGAGGAGGGTCGTGAGGTGGGCCTGGGTGTGGGTGGAGACGGGTGCGAAGTAGGCGAGGGCGCGGGCGGCGGCGCGGGTCACCGGGTCCGTGGTGTGCAGGACGCCCGCCTTGAAGCCCGGCAGCCCGAAGTCCTTCGCGAAGCCCCACACGGTGTGCACGTGGGCGGGGTCGGCGGCGACCGTGCGCAGGCCGGTGAAGGGGCGCGGCCCGAATACAGAGCCCGCGTAGATCTCGTCCGTGATGACGTCCACGCCGTGGTGGGCCGCCACGTCCGCCAACTCCCGTAGTCGCGCGGGCGGATGGATCTCTCCGGTCGGGTTGGCCGGGGACGCCAGTGCCACGGCCCGTACCTCCACGCCGTCGCGCCGGGCCTCGGCGAGCGTGCGGTCGACGGCGCGTACGGAGAGCCCGTGGCCGTCCTCGTCGTCCGGCGGGGCGAGGAGCAGCCGGGCGCCCGAGCGACCCCCGAGGTCCGTGTCGAAGGCGCCGTAGCAGGGCGTGGGCACGACGATCCCCTCGCCCGGGTCGCACAGCACCGTGGCCACCACGTCCAGGGCCGCCGTCGCCCCGGCCACCACGATCAAGTCCTCGGGGTCGACCGGCCGCTCCCCCTGCGCGGTGAGGTGCCGCGCGAGGTGCGCGCGCAGCTCCGGGGTTCCGTACAGGGGCGCGTAACGGGTGTCGCGGGCCGTCAGGGGCCGAGGCGGCGGCCCGGTGTGCAGATCCTGGACCAGCCGGTTCTCCGCCGTACCGAGGTTGAGCCAGCCGTCAGGACGCAACCGTGGGTGGTACGGCAGCGCCTCCGCCCGGAAGTGCGCCTCCGCGATGGCGGGCGAGCCGGCGACCAGACGGGCGGCCTGGCGGGAGACGTGGGAAGTCGCGGCTCGCCGGGAGACCGGGGTCACGGGCCGACTCCGATCGTGGGCGAAGCGGCGCCGAGACGCGGGGGCCTGCGGGGAGCCGGGGCCAAGGCGTGAGGAGCGGCGACCGGACCCGCGCCCGCGCAGGAGGCCGGGACCGATCGGACGGCCCCGCCCGCACGCGAACCGGTCACCCGCCGCGCGACCCGACAGTAGACCGAGGCCAACGCCCGGGAACCAGCGACCGGCCCAGCCCCCCGGCGGGAACTCGCCGTCACCGCTCCGCCCCCGCGCCCTCCGCCACCCCGCCGAGCAGGCCCGGCCGTACGCCGAGGCCCATCGACGCGTCGAGCACCGCTCCGTGGAGGAGGCCGGCGAGGGGGCCGGTCAGGTGCCAGACCAGGTCGGCTATTTCCGTGGGGTCGATCAGGCGGCCTCGGGGCAGGGTGGATTCCAGGGTGGCGCGTTCCCGCGGGGTGAGGCCGGCCAGGGTGCTGGCCTCGAACATGGGGGTGTCCACCGCGCCGGGACAGACGGCGACGACGTCGACGGGGTCGTGGACCAGCTCGGCGGCCAGGTGGCGGGTGAGGTAGGCGAGGGCGGCCTTGCTCATGCCGTCCGCGATCCGGAAGCCGGGGAACTGCGCGACGCCCCCGCCGACACTGGCGATGTTGACGATCGTGCCGCGCCCGCGCGCCCGCATGCCCGGCAGGAGCTGTTCACTGAGCCAGAGCGGTCCTACGGCGTTGATCTGCAGGAACGCCGCGTCCTGCGCATGACCGGGGCCGGGGACGTAGTGCTCGACGGTCTTCGAGCCGACCGCCGCGTTGTTGACGAGTACGTCGACCGGTCCGGGCAGCTCCGCGACCAGCCGCTCGTGGTCGGCCCACTCACCCTGGCGGAACTCGAAGGCCCGCGCCGGATGCCGGCGGGTGCCGGCCAGTTCGGCGACTAGCCGGGCCGCGCGCTCCCGCCCCGAGTGATACGTGAACCAGACGTGGTCGCCGCCGCGCGCGAACCGCCGCGCGCAGGCCCGGCCGATCCCCGCCGAGCCGCCTGTGATGAGTACGTTCCGTGCCGCCGCCATGCGGGCTCCCGTCGGTGTGCCGCGTCCGCTGTCTGACGGAACCGCACACTTCCAGCCAACCGGGACACGCCCCGGCGGCACCGGAAACCCCGCCGACATCTCGTCGGATCGGGACCCCGACTTCGGCAACTAGCTAGGGCAGTTGCTCAGCCGTACATCCTGCGCATCGCGAACTCCACCATCTGCTCGACCGCCTTCGCGTCGAACACCATGCGGTGCTCGCCCTCCATGTCGACGACGAAGCCGTAGCCCGTCGGCAGCAGGTCGATGACCTCGGCGCCGGTGATCACGAAGTACTTGGACTCCTTGCCGGCGTAGCGGCGCAGTTCCTTGAGCGAGGTGAACATCGGGATCACCGGCTGCTGGGTGTTGTGGAGTGCGAGGAAGCCCGGGTTGTCGCCGCGCGGGCAGTAGACCTTGGAGGTCGCGAAGACCTGCTGGAAGTCCTCGGCGGCCATCTGCCCGGTGGTGAAGGCGCGCACCGCGTCCGCGAGCGAGGGCGGGGACGGCTCGGGGTAGAGCGGTTGCTGCTGGCCGTAGCCGCCCACGCCACCGGCCATCTGCTGCTGGGGCGGGACGTACCCCTGCTGAGCGCCCACGTTCTGGTCGTAGCCGTACATGCCCGCAAGAGTAACGAGTAACGAGTCACAGATGGACGGCTTGGGGTTGCGTCTTATTACCGACGGGTAGCATCATCGTAGCTACTGCTTAGTACACGTCTCGTCGTACATGTCTTTCTACAGATCTTTCTACGGAGTCGTCGCCATGGGCCACTACAAGTCGAATCTCCGCGACATCGAGTTCAACCTCTTCGAGGTCCTCGGGCGCGACAAGCTGTACGGCACCGGTCCGTTCGCGGAGATGGACACGGACACCGCGAAGAGCGTCCTGGAGGAGCTGACCCGGCTCGCGGAGAACGAGCTGGCGGAGTCCTTCACCGACGCCGACCGCAACCCGCCGGTCTTCGACCCCGAGACGAACACCGCGCCGGTGCCCGCCTCCTTCAAGAAGAGCTACAAAGCCTTCATGGAGTCGGAGTACTGGCGGCTCGGCCTTCCCGAGGCCATCGGCGGTACGACGGCTCCCCCGTCCCTGATCTGGTCGTACGCGGAGCTGGTCCTCGGCGCCAACCCGGCCGTCTGGATGTACTCCTCCGGGCCGGCGTTCGCCGGGATCCTCTACGACGAGGGCAACGACGTACAGAAGAAGATCGCGCAGCTCGCGGTGGAGCGGACCTGGGGTTCGACCATGGTGCTGACCGAGCCCGACGCGGGTTCCGATGTCGGCGCGGGCCGTACCAAGGCGATCCAGCAGGACGACGGCTCCTGGCACATCGAGGGCGTCAAGCGCTTCATCACGTCCGGTGAGCACGACATGGAGGAGAACATCCTCCACTACGTGCTCGCGCGGCCCGAGGGCCACGGCCCGGGCACCAAGGGGCTCTCCCTCTTCCTCGTGCCGAAGTTCCTCTTCGACGTCGAGACCGGCGAGCTGGGCGAGCGCAACGGCGTGTACGCCACGAACGTCGAGCACAAGATGGGCCTCAAGGCGTCCAACACCTGCGAGATGACCTTCGGCGACCGGCACCCGGCCAAGGGCTGGCTGATCGGCGACAAGCACGACGGCATCCGCCAGATGTTCCGGATCATCGAGTTCGCCCGCATGATGGTCGGCACGAAGGCCATCTCGACGCTGTCGACCGGCTACCTCAACGCCCTTGAGTACGCCAAGGAGCGCGTCCAGGGCTCCGACCTCGCGGCCTTCGGCGACAAGACCGCGCCCAAGGTCACCATCACGCACCACCCGGACGTGCGCCGCTCGCTGATGACGCAGAAGGCGTACGCCGAGGGCATGCGCGCCCTCGTGCTGTACACCGCGTCGATCCAGGACGCGATCGCCGTCAAGGAGGCCGAGGGCGAGGACGCCTCGACCGAGCACGCGCTCAACGACCTCCTCCTGCCGATCGTCAAGGGCTACGGCTCCGAGAAGGGCTACGAGCAGCTCGCCCAGTCGCTCCAGACCTTCGGCGGCTCCGGGTTCCTCCAGGAGTACCCGATCGAGCAGTACATCCGGGACGCCAAGATCGACACCCTGTACGAGGGCACCACCGCGATCCAGGGCCAGGACTTCTTCTTCCGGAAGATCGTCCGCAACCAGGGCGCGGCCCTCAACTCCCTCGCCGAGGACATCAAGAAGTTCCTCGCGCTGGGGACGGGCGGCGAGGACCTGGCGGTCGCCCGCGAGCACCTCGCCAAGGCGGCCGTCGAACTGGAGGCCATCGTCGGCCTGATGCTGACCGACCTCGCGGCGACCGAGCAGGACGTCAAGAACATCTACAAGGTGGGCCTCAACACCACCCGCCTGCTGCTCGCCTCCGGTGACGTGGTCGTCGGCTACCTGCTCCTCAAGGGCGCGGCGATCGCCGCCGAGAAGCTGGAGACGGCCTCCGCGAAAGCTGTGTCTTCTAAAGATGTGCCGTTCTACACCGGCAAGATCGCGGCTGCGAAGTTCTTCGCGGCCAATGTTCTGCCCGGCCTGACCCTCGCCCGCAAGGTGGCCGAGGGCGTAGAACTGGACCTGATGGAGCTGGACGAGGCAGCCTTCTAGACAGCCTCGCACCAGCCCCGCACCACGTTCCGGGACAGACCGGAACAGCTTCGCGAAACCCCACATCGCCCTTGCGAGGGCCCGTTCCCGGCGCCGGGAGCGGGCCCTCGTACGTCGTTAAGGTGAACCCCATGAGCGAACCCTCCCGCTTCGACCGCGGCCACACCGACGACCTGTTGTCCTTCCTGGCGGCGAGTCCCACGCCGTACCACGCCGTGGCGAACGCCGCCGAGCGGCTGGAGAAGGCCGGATTCAGGCAGGTCGCCGAGACGGACGCCTGGGACGGCACCAGCGGCGGCAAGTACGTGCTGCGCGGTGGCGCGATCGTGGCCTGGTTCGTCCCCGAAGGTGCGGCCCCCCACACCCCCTTCCGCGTCGTCGGCGCGCACACCGACTCCCCGAACCTGCGGGTCAAGCCGCGTCCCGACACCGGCGGGCACGGCTGGCGCCAGGTCGCCGTCGAGATCTACGGCGGGCCGCTGCTCAACTCCTGGCTGGACCGCGATCTCGGTCTCGCGGGCCGGCTGACCCTGCGGGACGGTTCGACGCGGCTGGTGAACGTGGACCGGCCGCTGCTCAGGGTGCCCCAACTCGCCATCCACCTGGACCGTTCCGTGTCGGCGGAGGGGCTCAAGCTGGACAAGCAGCGGCACCTCCAGCCGATCTGGGGCCTCGGCGACGACGTCCGCGACGGCGACCTGATCGCCTTCCTGGAGGAGGAGGCGGGGCTCGCGCCGGGCGAGGTCACCGGCTGGGACCTGATGACGCACTCCGTGGAGGCGCCCTCCTACCTGGGCCGCGACCAGGAGCTGGTCGCGGGACCGCGCATGGACAACCTGCTCTCCTTGCACGCCGGCCTCGCCGCCCTCGCGTCCGCCGCGGCCCACGAGAACCTGCCGTACATCCCCGTGCTCGCCGGTTTCGACCACGAGGAGAACGGCTCGCAGTCCGACACGGGCGCGGACGGGCCGCTGCTCGGCGGGGTGCTGGAGCGCTCGGTGTTCGCGCGCGGCGGGTCGTACGAGGACCGGGCGCGGGCCTTCGCCGGCACCGTCTGCCTGTCCTCCGACACGGGTCACGCAGTGCACCCGAACTACGCGGAGCGGCACGACCCGACGCACCACCCGCGGGTCAACGGCGGACCGATCCTCAAGGTCAACGTCAACAACCGCTACGCCACGGACGGTTCGGGCCGCGCGGTGTTCGCCGCCGCCTGCGAGAAGGCCGGCGTGCCCTTCCAGACCTTCGTCTCGAACAACTCCATGCCCTGCGGCACGACGATCGGCCCGATCACCGCGGCCCGGCACGGCATCAAGACCGTCGACATCGGCGTGGCGATCCTCTCGATGCACAGCGCCCGCGAACTCTGCGGCGACCGCGATCCGTTCCTGCTGGCCAACGCGCTGGCGGCGTTCCTGGAAGGTTAGTCAACTCCAGCCTGGCGCATGGGGGTTGCCTTCCCGGGTACCCGGAGGCGGACCGGGCCGACCGGACCGGACAGGGAGGCGACACTCATGGGCCTGGGCGGATGCATCATCCTCATCGCCGTCGGCGCGATCCTCACGTTCGCGACCGACTGGCACATGCAGGGGGTCAATCTCGACCTGGTCGGCGTCATTCTCATGATCGTCGGGCTGATCGGCGTCGTGACGTTCAGCAGCCTGGCCCGGCGCCGACGCGTGCTGATACCGGGTCAGACGACCGTCGTCGAGGACGACGAGACGCGCGGCTACCGCGGCGGCTACGGCGCCTGACACCGGGCGTACGGGTGCCGGGGATACCGAGCAGATACGGGGCTTACCCCGCTTACCCCGCACACGGGCGGAATCGCCCGCACAGGACATCCACAGACAACCGTGAGCAATCCGTGACGCAAGTCGTATTGTGCGGTTGTGTGAACCTCGTGAAGACTCTGTGCAGTTGAGGGTCCGGGGAGAGGCAGCCCTGGACCTGTCTCACGATCGTCACGGGGGAGGCTGCTGCCGTGCTCGAACCACGGCTGGTGGTCCTGATCCCGGCCCACGACGAAGCGGACCGCATCGGCGCCGCGATCGAGGGCCTGTGGCGGCAGACCCGCAAGCCCGACCTCATCGTCGTCGTCACCGACAACTGCACGGACGACACCGCCGCCGTGGCCGCGTCGCACGGCGCCGAGGTCTTCGCCACGCACGGCAACACCCACAAGAAGGCCGGCGCCCTCAACCAGGCCATCGACTGGGTCCTTCCCCACCTCGACGAGCGCGACCTCCTCCTCGTCCAGGACGCGGACACCGTCCTCAACCCCTGGTTCAGCGAGACCGCGATGGCCACCTTCAACCGCAAGGTCGGCGCCGTCGGCGGAGTTTTCTACGGCGAACCGGGCGGCGGCCTCCTCGGCCTCCTCCAGCGCATGGAGTTCCAGCGCTACGCCTGGGAGTTGAACCGCACCGGCGGCAAGGCCCAGGTCCTCACCGGCACCGGCACGATGTTCCGTGCCCGCGTCCTGCGCGAGGTGCGGGACGCCCGCCACTCGGGCCTCATCGGCGGCGGCACCGGCTACTACAGCCTCGCCTCCCTCACCGAGGACGACGAGATGACCAAGGCGGTCAAGACCCTCGGCTACCGCGCCATGTCACCGGCGGGCTGCGCGGTCACCACCGAGGTCATGACCAGCCTCCCCAAACTCTGGCACCAGCGCCTCCGCTGGCAGCGCGGCGCCCTGGAGAACCTCCGCGACTACGGCTGGACCAAGGTCACCGCCCGCTACTTCCTCCAGCAGTTCCTGATGGGCTTCGGCGCCCTGTCCTTCCTGGTCTACCTGACCTTCATGGCGACCTACACGGCGGTCTACGGCTTCCCCGGCCTCTCCCCGTTCTGGACCGCCATCGGCCTGATCTTCGTGGTCGAGAAGATCGTCTCCGTACGCCGCGCCGGACCCGTCGCGGTCCTGGTGGCCGCGCTGATGGTCCCGGAGATGCTCTACGACCTCTTCCAGCACGCCGTCTACTTCACCTCCCTGTGGGGCCTGGCCCGCCGCAGCGAGGAGAAGTGGGTGGCCACCTAGCCCACCCCTCACTCACCTTCACGCACCTTCACGCACCTTCACGCACCTCAAGGAGACACGTTTATGTACGGACGAGTTGTCGGCGCCGGCACCACAGGCGCCGGTGGCGCCACGCTGGCCGCGACGGGACTGTGGTTCAACAGCATGGCGATGATGGTGGCGGCGACCACGCTGGTCGCGGCGGGCATGGCGCTGTACAAGCTGGCACCGCGCCCGCGCCGCCGCTGAACCGGCAAGGGTCCCTGTCGGTCCCCCGTTTCAGGCGTCCTGGTCGTCCATACCGGCCAGGACGAGGGGAAGCCGGTCCGCCCCCGCCCTCGGTGAGTCGGACCGGGACGCCCCAGTCCTGCTGGTGGACATGGCAGGCGGGGTATTCGTTAGTCACGCCGCGTCATCAATGTCATGGACGCCCAACGCCAACGGCCCGCCAGCCGGAGCGAATCCAGCGGACGGGCCGTGAACGGCGCCTCAGGGAGACCTACTCGGCGCCCTCCGCGAGCTGCGCCCACTCGATCCTGACCCGCTGTTCCGGTACGAACCGCTGGCCCCGCTTCCCCTTGCTCACTTCCACGCGCTCGATGGCGAGCGACAGCCGGTCCCTGCGGTCGTCGTCTGTTGCGGACTTCCACGCGTCCTTGAGCTGTTCGGCGTCGAGCAACGGCCCCACATCCACGGCAGGCATGGGCAGCTTGTCCAAGTCGGCGCGCAGCCCGTCGATCCGTCCCCGGAGCCGTTCGGCGAGACGGTTGTAACGCTTGACCGCGGCGTCTCCCCGGAACTCGCCGCGTACGTACCGGGCGTCTTCCAGATCGGCCAACCGGCCTTCCTCATCCTGGATTTCACTCCGGATGGCGTCACGCTTGGCGAACATCTCCGGGTTCTGGCGGTGAACCCACCGATCGGCGATCGCTACGACGAGCGGGTCATCCGGGTCCAGCGCCGGAAGCTTGGTCAGGAAGCTCTCGGCTACGTAGGCGTCCACACCATCGGCCAGTGCTGACGCCCCAATGCACTGGTTACCGGCACGGCGCGCCATGCACTGATAGCTGTTGCCCACACGGTGCATCCGGCGTCCACATCCGGGTACGCCACAGAAGACCAGGCCCGTGAGCAGTGCTTTGCCATCCGGCTTCGGCCGGCGCTTCCCGGCGTGCACGAAGGTGCGGGACTCCGACTGACGGAGGATCTTGTCGCGCTCTCCGACCGTGATGATCCCCTCGCCTATCTCCACCGTGTCCAGCGTTTCCGAGTCCCGGTACGGGAAGACGCGGGCCGTGTACTTCCGTTCGCCGTCGTCCGTCTCAACGGTCTCGGTCTCCGGCATGAGTCCGGCGAACGCCGGGGAGCGGAGCAGTTGCATGATGCTTGCCGCGTTCCACTGGCCACCACGGGGCGATGGGATCTCGTGTTCGTTGAGCAGCCTTGCGATCTTCACGAGCGACATGCCAGCCAACGCCTCATCGGCGATCAGCCGGGCGTAGACGGCGTACTCCGGATCGTGGACCAGCTTCTTGGTGTCCGGGTCCACGCGCAGCCCGTACGGTGGTTGCCCGCCGATCCACTGCCCCTTGCTGCGCAGGTAGCGCTTCGCGTGGCCCACCCGAGTACCAAGGTTCCTGGACTCCGTCCGCGCCAACTCCGCGAGCTTGGCGACGATCATTCGCGCGGAGTCGTTCGAGGTGTCCAACCCGTCCATGACGGAGACGAGACGGCCGCCCGCCTTCTCGATGTCGTCCAGGACCTTGCCCACCTGCCCGATGCCCTTGCGCGACAGTCGGTCCAGCTTCCAGACGATTAGGGTTCCGACCACTCCGGCCGTGGCTGCCGCAAGTGCGGCGTCGAACCCTTTGCGCTCAACGGACTTGTATCCGGAGCGTCCTCGGTCGATATGGACCTTACGGACCGTCAGTCCGTGCCGTTCGGCCCATGCACGGCAGTCGGCTTCCTGCCGTTCGATTGCGGTCTTGCCGTCCCGGTCGAGGGACAGGCGCAGGTACAGATCACAGATCGTGTCTTGGTGCACCAATTGAGCATCTCCAGAAGTTCAGTGCTCCGTAGTGAACTTCCAGAAATCCAGGATGACGATGCGTCCCCGCAGGTCGGCGAGGCTGTACTGCGTCTCGCCCGTGTTCAGCCAGCCGCCCTTGCCGGTGAGTTGAGGAGCGCGGACACGGGCGCGGCGGGAGGTCCGGGTCGGGGATGCGTCGGTCATGAATCAAGGGTGCCACCCGCCACTGACAGTCACGCCAGCGCGTGCCCGGTCGTCGCGTCCACGTGGTCCGGGATCTCGTCATGCTGGTCGCCGACCGAGAGCGTACCGGTGGGTTCGAGGACGAGGATCTCGGACGGGACGGGGGCGTACGGCTTGTGTTCCGTGCCGCGTGGGACCGTGAAGACGCTGCCCTTGGGGAGGACGACCGTGCGCTCCCCCGCCTGTTCACGGAGTGCGATGTGCAGTTCGCCGTCCAGGACCAGGAAGAACTCGTCGGTGTGGTCGTGGGTGTGCCAGAGGTGTTCGCCCTCGACCTTGGCCACGCGGACGTCGTAGTCGTTGACGGTGGTGACGATGCGGGGGCTCCAGCGGTCGGTGAAGGAGGAGAGGGCGGCGGGGAGGGAGATGGGTTCCGTGGATGTCATGGGGTCAGCCTGCGGGGTGTCGGGGCGGTCCCACGAGTGCTAGGAATCGCACATGCCGCAAGGATCCTCTCAGCGCCCGCACCGCCCTCATCGGGTCGCCGTGATCGTCGACGAGGGCACCAACCCCTTCGAAGTGGGTGTCGCCACCGAGCTGTTCGGGCTGCCGCGGCCCGAACTCGGCCTGCCCGGGCCGCTGTACGAGGTGCTGGTGTGCACGCCCGCGCGTGAGGTGCGGATGAACCACGGGTTCTTCACCCTCAGCGGGGCGCACGGACTCGACGCGGTGGATACGGCGGACACCCTCGTCGTACCGGGGCGGCCCGACAACGTCGTACCGCGCGGGGCCGCCGTCCTCGACGCGATCCGGCGCACCCACGCGCGCGGGGCCCGTGTCATGAGCCTGTGCACCGGGAGCTTCGCGCTCGCCGAGGCCGGGTTGCTCGACGGGCGCCGGGCGACCACGCACTGGATGTGGGCCGACCGTTTCCGCGCCCTGCACCCGCGCGTGCGGCTCGAACCGGATGTCCTCTTCGTGGACGACGAGGACATCCTCACCGCCTCGGGGAGCGCCGCCGCGCTCGACCTCGGGCTGCATGTCGTACGGCGGGACCACGGTGCCGAGATCGCCAACGCGGTGTCCAGGAGGCTCGTTTTCGCGGCCCACCGGGACGGCGGACAACGGCAGTTCGTGGAGCGGCCGTTGCCGGATGTGCCCGACGAGTCGCTCGCGCCGCTGCTCGCGTGGGCGCAGGAGCGGCTGGGCGAGCCGTTGACGGTCGCCGAGCTGGCGGGGCGGGCCGCGGTCAGTCCGGCGACCCTGCACCGGCGCTTCCGGGCGCAGCTCGGGACGACGCCGCTCGCCTGGCTGACCGGGGAGCGGGTGGCGCTGGCGTGCCGGCTGATCGAGCGCGGGGAGGAACGGCTGGACGTGGTCGCGGCGAGGTGCGGTCTGGGCACCGGCGCGAACCTGCGGGTACGGCTGCGGAGGGAGACCGGATTGAGCCCGTCGGCCTATCGTCGGCGTTTCGGACCGGCTGCCGGGGAAGCCGTAACGGCATGAGATTCCTCGTACGCGATCGGATCCTCGGCTTCGGTGAGGATTACTGGATCGAGGACCAGAACGGCAACAAGGTGTTCCTGGTCGACGGCAAGGCCATGCGCATCAGGGACACCTTCGAGCTGAAGGACACGCACGGGCGCGTGCTCATCGACATCCACAAGAAGATGCTCGCCCTGCGCGACACGATGGTCATCGAACGGGACGGTGAGCCCCTGGCGACCATCAGGCACAAGCGGTTCTCCCTGCTGCGCAACCACTACAAGGTGTCCCTCGTCGACGGCACCGAACTCGACGTCAGCGGCAAGATCCTCGACCGCGAGTTCGGCGTCGACTACGACGGCGAACTCCTCGCCCAGATCTCCCGCCGCTGGCTCCACATCCGGGAGACCTACGGCGTCGACATCGTCCGGGAGGACGCGGACGCGGCCCTGCTGATCGCGGTGGCGGTCTGCGTGATCCACCTGGCGGAGAAGGAGCGGGGGGACTGACGCCCTACCGGAATCCGCTCCTCACCCGGCTCGCCGCGGACGCTCCAGCCCCAGCACCCGGTCCTTGAGCGCCGGGAACTGTTCCCGGGTCACGGCCACCTTCCCCGGGTCGAAGTCCACCGTGAGGATCTCCTCGTCCGCGCCCGCCTCCGCGAGGACCTCGCCCCAGGGATCGACCACGATCGAGTGACCGGCCTGGGGAACTCCCGCGTGGGTACCGGCCGTTCCGCATGCGAGGACGAAGGACTGGTTCTCGACCGCGCGGGCCTGGGCCAGGAGGGTCCAGTGGGAGCGGCGGCGTTCGGGCCAGCCCGCGGGGAGGACGAGGGTCTCGGCGCCGGCGTCGACGAGACCGCGGAAGAGTTCGGGGAAACGGAGGTCGTAGCAGGTGGCAAGACCGATGACCGTCTCGGGGAGACGGACCGTCACCAGCTCGCTGCCCGCGCCCATCAGTACGGCCTCGCCCTTGTCGAAGCCGAAGCGGTGGATCTTGCGGTAGGCGGCGGCCAGTTCACCGGAGGGGGAGAAGACGAGGGACGTGTTGTAGAGAGGCCCGTCACCTGCGGCGGAGCCGCTGTCGGATGCTGTGCGTTCGGGGATCGAGCCCGCGTGCAGCCAGACGCCCGCGTCGCTCGCCGCCTTGGCCATCGCCTCGTAGGTCGGGCCTTCCAACGGCTCGGCCTCCTCGGCGAACCGCTTGTAGGCGAACGCACCCGTCGTCCACAGCTCCGGCAGGACGACGAGATCCGCACCGGCCTGCGCGCGGACGAGGGATGCCACCCGACCCCGGCGAGATTCGACCGATTCGCCCTCTTCTACGGCGATTTGAAGGAGAGAGGCGCGCACACTACCACCGTCCTGGCATTCGAGCCGTTCACACGGGCCTACGATCGTCACACGAAAGCACTGCCGGGGTGCCTCACAGCAGCGTAACTTAGCGTTTCAAGACACCCGCCGACAGCCACCTCCCGCTGGCAACGCCGCCCGCCACCCGACCTGTACCGACCGCCGAGGGGTCCCGTTCCGTGAGTCTGCATCCCACTCTCCAGCCCTACGCCGACGCCTGGACCCACTCCATCGACGCGATATCCGAGCTGGTCACCCCGCTCGTGGAGGGAGAGTGGAACCGGCGAACGCCGTGTCCGGGCTGGTCGGTGCGCGACGTGGTCTCCCATGTCATCGGGCTGGACACCGAGATGCTCGGCGACCCGCGCCCCATCCACACCCTTCCGCGCGACCTCTACCACGTCACCAACGAGAACCAGCGGTACATGGAGATGCAGGTCGACGTACGACGCCACCACACGGCGCCGGAGATGACGTCGGAGCTGGAGTACACGATCATCCGCCGCAACCGTCAGCTGCGGAACGAGTCGCGCGACCCCGGCACGAAGGTCCGCGGCCACGTCAGCACCGAGGTCACGCTCGAAGAGTCGATGCGGAACCACGCGTTCAACGTGTGGGTGCACGAGCAGGATCTGCGCACCGCCCTCGGCCGCCCCGGCAACCTCGACTCGCCCGGCGCGCACATCGCCCGTGACGTGCTCCTCGCCGCGCTCCCGAAGGTCGTCGCCGACGACTCGGGCGCCCCGCGCAGTTCGGCGGTCGTCTTCGACGTGCACGGTCCGATCGAGTTCCTCCGTACGATCCGCGTCGACATCCAGGGCCGCGGCACCCTGGAGACGGCCCCCGCGCTCGGCCCCGCCGCGACCCTGATCCTCGACTGGGAGACGTACGTACGGCTGGCCTGCGGGCGAGTCACCGCCGACTCGGTGTCGGACAAGATCAAGGCGGACGGCGATCCGGAGCTGTCGGCTTCGATACTGCGGAACTTCACCATCACGAAGTAGCACGAACCAACACGCCCACGTCAGTCGCCGGGGGCGGGAATTCGTTCACCGGGGCCGGAAATTCGTTGTCGGTGGTCTGCCGTCCGCGGCTAGCCTCCGCCGCATGTCTGACGTGACGTCCAGAACCGAGAACACCGGGACCGCTGACAGTGCCGAGCCCGACGACGGGCCTCCCCGGCTCACCCGGCTCGCCTTCCACAGCCCGCTCTCCGAGGCGCGTGCCGCCGGGATCGTGCGGCGACTGGCCGGTGCGGGGCCGCGCACGGTGCTCGACATCGGCTGCGGCTGGGGCGAGTTGATGCTCCGGGTCCTGACCGCCGTACCGGAAGCGCGGGGTGTCGGGGTCGACGTGAACGCGCGGGATCTGGCGCGTGGGCGGCGCGATGCCGAGGCGCGGGGGCTCGCGGAGCGGGTCGAGTTCGTCGAGGAGTCGGCCGTGGGGACGGTGCGCGGGCCGGCCGATCTCGTGCTGTGTCTGGGCGCGAGCCAGGCTCTCAGCGCCGAGGAGCCTCCCCGGCACACCGTCGAAGCCCTGCGGGAGTTGCGGCGGCTCGTCGCCGACGGGGGACGTGTGCTGTTGGGCGAGGGGTTCTGGCAACGCCCTCCTACGACGGCCGAGTTGGCCGGTATGTGGCCGGAGGCGCGCGCCGACGAGCACTACGACCTGGCGACACTCGTCGATCTCGCGGTGGCGGCCGGGTTCCGGCCCGAGTGGACCGAGACGGCGAACGCGGACGAGTGGGAGGAGTTCGAGTCGGCGTACCAGGCGGACGCGGAGGTGTGGCTCGCCGGGCACGGCGACCATCCGCTGGCCGCCGCGACCCGCGAACGCCTCGACCGGCACCGGGCCCAATGGATGAGCTACCGGGGCGTGTTGGGCCTCGCCTACCTCACCCTCGTAGCGGCCTGAGAGAGGCTCACGCGGGCACGTGGACCGTCTCCACCCGGCTCGCCACGAGGCGTTCGCTCTCGCGGCGGGCCGCCCGGCGCCGCAGCCGGAGGATCTGGCTGACGCCGACCGCCTGGAGGACGAAGATCACCGAGAAGGCGATCGCGTAGTTGTCGTCGGTCGCGTCGAGCAGCACACCGACCGCGAACAGGGTCACCATCGAGGCGGTGAAACCACCCATGTTGGTGATTCCGGAGGCGGTGCCCTGACGTTCCGGCGGGTTGGCCGGGCGGGCGAAGTCGAAGCCGAGCATCGAGGCGGGCCCGCAGGAGCCGAGCACCGTGCACAGCACGATCAGCAGCCACATCGGCGCGTGGTCACCGGGGTAGAGGAGCGTGACCGCCCACACCAGCGCCGTGGCGCCGACCGTGCCCAGCGCCAGCGGCAGCCGCGCGGTGTGGTGCCGGGCGACGATCTGGCCGTAGACCAGGCCCACGAGCATGTTGGACAGGACGACGAGGGTGAGGAGTTCGCCGGCGGTGGCGCGGGACAGGCCCTGGGCCTGGACCAGGAACGGCAGGCCCCAGAGGAGCAGGAACACCATGGCCGGGAACTGGGTGGTGAAGTGCACCCAGAGGCCGAGGCGGGTGCCCGGTTCGCGCCAGGAGGCGGCGATCTGGCGGCGGACGTAGGCGGCGCCCCGGTGCGGGAAGGGTTCCGGCTCGTGCCCGTCCGGGTGGTCCTTCAGGAACAGAAGAAGCAGGACGAGGACTACGACGCCTGCGAGCGCGCTGCCCGCGAAGGCGGCCGTCCAGCCGATGCCGTGCAGCAGGCGGGCGATCACCAGGGTGGAGACGAGATTTCCGGCCATTCCCGCGAGGCCCGCGAGCTGGGCGACCATCGGGCCGCGCCGCGCCGGGAACCAGCGGGTGCCGAGCCGCAGCACGCTGATGAACGTCATCGCGTCGCCGCAGCCGAGCAGCGCGCGGGAGGCGAGGGCGGTGCCGTAGGAGGGCGAGAAGGCGAAGCCGAGTTGCCCGGCGGTGAAGAGAACCACCCCGATGGTCAGCACCTTCTTGGTGCCGAGGCTGTCGACGAGGAGGCCGACGGGTATCTGCATGCCCGCGTAGACCAGCAGCTGGAGGATCGAGAACGTCGACAGGGCCGAGGCGTTGACGTGGAACCGCTCGGCGGCGTCGAGGCCTGCGACACCGAGGGACGTACGGAAGATGACGGCGACGAAGTAGACGGAGACGCCGATGCCCCACACGGCGAGGGCGCGGCGGCCACCGGGCGGATCACCGGGAAGGGAGAGGGCGGAACTGGAACTGCTCCTCCTACTGCCGCTCATCGGACCTCGCCCCGAGCCAGGTGGGAGAACCAGTCGACGTGCTGGTGGACGATCCCGGCGGCCGCCTCGGCGTCGCCGGTGCGCAGCGCGTCGAGAATCGCCGCGTGCTCGGTCAGCGTCTTGGCGATGCGGTCGGGGTGCGAGTGCATGATCGCGACGCCCATCCGCAGCTGCCGGTCGCGGAGTTGGTCGTAGAGGCGGGAGAGGATCTCGTTGCCGCCGCTGCGGACGATCTCGGCGTGAAAGCAGCGGTCGGTGACGGCGGCGCCGGCCAGGTCGCCCGCGGCGGCCTGCTCCCTCTGCCGGTCGAGGAGTTCTTCGAGCCGGGCGATGAGCGTCGGGGACGCCGGTACGACCTTGCGGACCGCGTGCTGCTCGACCAGCATCCGCGTCTCGACCACGTCCGCGATCTCCTGCGACGAGACGGGCAGGACCAGGGCGCCCTTCTTCGGGTAGAGCCTGATCAGCCCTTCGACCTCCAGGCGCAGCAGTGCCTCGCGCACGGGTGTCCGTGACACTCCGACCGCCTCGGCCAACTCGCCCTCGGTGAGCAGGGTTCCGCCTTCGTAACGCCGGTCCAGGACACCCTGTTTGACGTGGGCGTAGACGCGGTCGGCGGCGGGGGGTTGCTTGACGG